>CANPWI010000041.1 GCA_947584125.1 uncultured Clostridia bacterium | reverse complement strand
TAATATCTATCTTCCTCTGAGAAAATACAACCACAATATTTTTGCATATATAATCCTAGTTCTCTAGCTTTTGCTTGTCCTTCTCTAAAACCTATTCTAAAATCTCTATATAAAAATTTTAATCCATATTTTTTAGCAATTTCTTCTCCTTGTTTTTTTAATAATTCATGATTTTGGTATGGACTTACTAAAAGCGTAGTTGTAAATGTATCATACCCATTTTCTTTTGCATATTTAGCTGTTTGCTCTAGTCTTATTTTATAACAATAATTTTGACATCTATTGTTTAAATCATTTATTACATTTTTAGTAAATTCTCTTAATCCATATTCTTCTTCGAATATTGCTTCTACTTGTATCATTTTTGAATATTCTTTTAAGCAATCTCTTCTTGCTTTATATTCGGTATATGGATGAATATTAGGATTATACCAATATAATGTTGGTTCTATTTTTTCTTCTCTTAAACTATCTATACAGTAAACACTACATGGTGCACAACATGTATGCATTAATAATTTCATAACTTTTTAATTAGCTATTTTGCTAATTTTGCCTCCTTTATCATTATTACTTTTTTCAAATATATTATAAATAATTAGCATTAAACTAATTGATATAACAAAAATATTTCTATATGTAAATTTATAAAGATGTAAATATGAATGATTAGCTAAAACTAAATACCAAGCAATAGGCAAAATAAATGTTATTATATAAGGTAATACTTTTTTTATATTTATGTTTATTATTTTTGTATGACTTTTTATCATTTTAATTAAAACTAATATAAAGGTAGTTATAATTGATAAAATTAATGGTACTTTTACTATTTTATTTAAAACTTTAAAAATATCAATTATATTATAATTTTTGGTATTGCTTGAAATTGTTCTATATTTTAACTGTTCGATTACACAATTAATTAAACCTTTTTTATATATTATATCTACAATTAGCCACTTTGATATCCATATTCCAAAATATCCAATTCCCCACATAATACATAATTTTAATATATTAATGTATATTTCTTTTTTATTAAATTCCTCTTTTGTTTTTATACATATATATAATATTAATGGAATTCCTAACGCAATTATTGGTGCTGTTAGAAGATCAACAAAACATGTTAATCCACCTATTATCATAAAAAACATATTATAATTTTTCACTTTATTTAATAATAAAATTATAGAGGATATTATACTTATTAAAAATACTGGTGTAGATATTAAAGAAAATCCTATGTAAAAATAATCACATATAATCATTCCTAATAAAAATATTATTGATGTTGATAGATTAATTTTTTTATAAATTAAATATAATAATACTGCTGATAAAACATATAAAATTACTTGCAATAAAATTCTAATTTGTGAAATATTTAGAAACATTAATAATATTCTTAATACTACTAAATATCCATGCCAATATCTTGCATATTCAAAACTCTCTATTGTTTCACCATTGACCGTATCTATTAAATCTCCAACTTGATTTGCGTTTTTATATTTTGATGATGATTTAAGTTCTCCTGATGTATCTGGAAAAATTTTTTCTGTTTTTCCATCTATATAATTTTTTCTATCTACCATAGCAGAATAAAATGGTTGTTTTGTATCTATTGAATAAGCTGTATTTATCATAAGTGCATCACTATAGTTGTCTAAAAGAATTAAACTTTTTAGTGGTATATCTAATAGAACTATATTAGTTTCTTTAGCTAAAATCTTTGCACTTTCTTTAGTTTTTTCTTCTATTGCGCTTTTAGGAATTACAGATACTAAAGTTAGTAAAATACAAAACATAACAATCATTAACAATAAAACTAAGCAATATTTTAATATTTTTTTCATATTTTCTCCTGTATTAATTTCCTCATTTTTTTGTATAATTTAAACCACAATTTTATAAATTTTCAATTATTATACTCGTTATTGTATATAATAGTGATATAATTTGAACTACTGATAAAAACTTAATAACATTTTCTTCTTTATATTCACTTTTTATTTTTATAATACTTGATATTAAAATTGCTACAATTGGTAAAATAGGTAAAAAATATCTTCCTTGTATTCCTTCTATATAATTTGCTTCTGTCCTTGTCCATTGTATAAACAAACTCGTAAATATTAATCCTACCGTCATTACTGTAATCGTAAGTATTATAAAAATTTGCCTTTTATTAAACTTATCTTTTGTATCATTTGATAATATTATAGTTGCTACTAGTATTATCAAATTAACATATGTAACAATATGTCCTATTTCTATTAATTCACAATCTCCTATTTTCTCCCCAAACAAGCTAAGCACATAAGAATTTGTTTGGTTATCTACTGTATAAATCATTTTTTCTATATATGCTAACGGACTCTTAAATATTATATTAGTGTTATATTCTCCGTCTCCTCTAGTTGATAAATTATTACTTGCATAACTTAGCCAAGAAATATTAATAATTACACACAATGATATTAGCAATATTTTTAATATGTTTTCTTTTTTAGAAAATTTTTCATTTGGTATTAGTAAAACCAGAAATACTAAAGGTAAATATACAATTTTGCACAAGGAAATTATTATACATAGTACTGTTAAAATTATCTTTTCCTTTTTTTCTATTACATTATCTTTTTTGTATGCTAAATTTAGAACATAAGATGTTAATAGCATTGAAATTGATATAGTTATTGCATCTCCTGATAATGATGTAAAACCTTCTATTGCTATTGGTAAACACATACAAGCAAATAAAATCTTTTTACCAAAAGGAATTTTCTTTATTGCTAATAATAAAATTCCAAAGGAAATTAATGTATTAACTATTCTTCCCCCATATGCCATTATAACTGGTTTTTGTGTTATTATTTTTGAAATACATACTCCAATAGCTTGTGGTAAGTATTGTATTGGTGAAAATATTGCTGTTGTTAATAATTCATATCTTTTTGTATTATCTTTATCTAGGTATGTATTAAACATATCTTTTAAATCTTCATAAGTTATTCCATTTCTGAATTTTTCTAAACTTATTTCATCTATACTTTTAGGCATAGTAGCTACAGGTATATTATCTTCTTTTTTTGTCAAAAAATTTCCATTAGATATATCATAAACTCTATACCAATGCCAAGACTCATCATGACTTGTAAATACAGGCATGAAAATTAAAAATAGTAAAAAATATATTGGTATAATATGGAAAAATGTTTTTTTAACAGTAATTTCTTTATTAGTACAAATTGAATAAATTAAAATAACAGAAACTATTATTAATATTACTTCTAATATCATAAAAACAGGTTCTGCTGTTTGTTTTTCAAGTATTTGTATCTTATATGAATTTAATAATACCATAGCTATTATTGATACTGTAATCAATATTATATTCTTTTTCATCTTTTTACCTCAAAATTACTAAAACTCAAATCCTAAATGGTCATAAGCTGGTTTTAAAGCAATTCTTCCTCTTAAAGTTCTTGATAAAAAACCTATTTGAATTAAATAAGGTTCATATACATCTTCTATTGTTTCTATTTCTTCTCCTATTGTTGTTGCAACTGTTTCTAATCCCACAGGTCCTCCACCATATTTTGTTATAATTACCTCTAATAGCTTTCTATCTATATCATCTAAACCAAGTTCATCTATTTCTAATTGATTTAAAGCGTATTTTGCCATTTTCAAATTTATTGTACCATCACCTAATACTGCAGCATAATCTCTAACTCTTTTTAAAATTCTATTTGCAATTCTTGGTGTTCCTCTTGACCTTCTAGCTATTTCAACTGCTGCTTCATCATCTATATCAAGCTCTAAAATTTTTGAAGATCTTTTTACAATAGTTGTTAAATCTTCTATTGTGTATAATTCTAATCTGCTAACAATTCCAAATCTATCTCTTAATGGTGTTGCAAGTGCTCCTGCCTTTGTTGTTGCACCAATTAATGTAAATTTAGGTAAATCAATTCTAATTGACCTTGCACTTGGTCCTTTTCCAATAATTATATCTAAAGTATAGTCTTCTAATGCTGGATATAAAATTTCTTCAATATTTTTGTGAATTCTATGTATTTCATCTATAAACAAAACATCATTTTCAGATAAATTTGTTAAGATTGCTGCTAAATCTCCTGGTTTTTCTATAGCTGGTCCTGATGTTATTTTTATATTTGAATTCATTTCATTTGCAATAATATTTGATAAAGTTGTTTTTCCAAGTCCTGGAGGACCATATAATAAAACATGGTCAAGAGGCTCTCCTCTTTTTTTTGCAGCCTCTATATATATTTTCATATTCTGTTTTACTTTGTCTTGTCCAATATATTCTTCTAATATTTTTGGTCTTAAAGTTTTTTCTAATGTTTCTTCTTCTAAATTTTCAAGTTCTGGACTAATTAGTTTATTTTCTTCCACTTGTTATCTCCTTGTATTATAGTATACTATCAGATAGTGTTTCATTTTGCAATGAATTATTAATAGTGTTTTGTTCTTCATTTAATTGTACATTTTGTGTTTCGCTTTCTTGTGTATTTATTTCTAAATTTTGTTCTAAGTTTTCTTGTGTTAATTCTTCATTTTGATTGTTATTTGTTATTTTTTTATAAAATCCTATAATTCCTGTTTTTGGTTCTATTTCATTAAATACTTGTTGTAATCTTTGTGTAATTGCTTGTAATAATGCTTGTAAATCTGCTTCTTGATATTCAGAAAGCATAACACCATTATTATTAGTGTCTATCTTTTCAATTTGTAAATTATTATCTAATTTTATAGTTTGCTCATAACTTATAATGTAGTTTTTTCCATCATTATTTATAGTTATATCTATCTTTTGATTAATATTTTCTTCTCTATTTTGACCATATACAATTTCTAATTTATTTTGTTTATTATTTTTATCATACATTGTTAAAGTAATAGTATCATTTTCTTTTAATAATTCATATTTATTGTATATAATATTTTCTATATTTTCTGTTTCAATTATAATTTTATTTTCGTTTTCAGTTTTTATTGAAAATTTCATATCACCAATTTGTACTACTGTTTTTAATAGTTGTTCTTGGCTAGTATATAAATCTATTTTTAATTCTAACTGTTGTATGTTTTCTATAGATTCTAATTTATTAATTTGATTTTGTATTTCATCTCGTAAATTATTTAAATTGTCTATTGTTTTATCTTGTTTTGATAATTCTAATATTATGTTTAATGCTTCGTTATCATCTTTAATTTGTTTTAATATTTCTTTTAAAGAATTAGATACTTCTTCTCCTGATAATTTCAATGTATAAATATCAAGATTTTTATCATAAATATTATTATCAAGTTGCATACTTACATTTTTTTGTACTGTATAATTCTCTTTTTGAGTTAAGTTAACAAATGTGTTAAGATATTTACTTGCTATTGTATTTATACTATCTTTTGAAACAGTAATATCTGAAATATCTTTTATTTCGTTTGGTAAATTATTTGCATTTTGTAATCCTGCTTTTTTGTATAATGATTGTAAATTATTATTTTTTATTACTAAATATTTATTAACAACCTGATCTGATATAACACCAAAAACATCATTATCTTGTATTCCTTGAACACTAAAAATATTTTCTTCTTGATTTTTTAATGTTAATTTTGCTTGTTTTAGTTTTTCAATATTATCAACTTTTCCTTCTACTGCAATTTGCAAATTGTTTATTAAATTTGTTTCTTCAATTTCATTATTTTTGAAATTGAAATTTAAATTTCCTTCTATTATGTATTGTTTATCTTTTAATTCATTTTTTAAATTTTGATATTCTGGAAATTCTAGTATATCTATAATTTTTTTATTTTGTGATAAATATTGATAAAATTCTTCATAAGCTACATTTTTATTTTTTTTCAATAAGAATAATGTTACTGCTGTTGCTATTAAAATTAATATTATTGCAATTATTAATATAATAATTTTTTTCTTATTTTTCATACTTAGTCTCCTTTATATATTTCTTCACTTGTATTATATATGTAAAATGACATTTATGCAATAGATTTATGAATTTTTGTAGTATTTTAACTTTATTATATTTATTTTTAATAAATATAATGTTAAATTTTACATATACTATGTTTAATATTATAAAAACGAAAGGATTTTTTATGTTTTCACAATTATTTATTTTGATATTGCTAATTTTATTAAATGCATTTTTTGCTTCAACAGAAATTGCTTTTATTTCATTAAATGATGCTAAAATATCAAAATTGGCAAAGGAAGGCAAAAAAAAATATATTCAAATTAATAAAATGTTAAAAGAACCTAGCAGATTTTTAGCAACAATTCAAATTGGAATTACACTTGCAGGTTTTTTATCAAGTGCATTTGCTTCTGATACCTTTGCAAATAAATTAGCACCAATTTTATATAATATTTTTCCAAATATTAGTTTCGATTTTTATAAAGGCTTTTCTATTGTTATTGTAACAATTATCCTTTCTTATTTTACTCTTGTATTTGGAGAACTTGTTCCTAAAAGAATTGCAATGAAAAATCCAGAAAAAGTAGCTTTATTTAGTATTAATATAATTAAATCCATTTCTTTTATCACCTATCCTTTTGTAAATTTTTTAACTTTTTCTACAAATACAATCTCCAAGTTATTTGGTGTTAATGAAAAAGATGAAGAAACAGTTACTGAAGAAGAAATACTTATGATGATAGATGTTGGTCAAGAAAATGGTATAATTGAAGAACAAGAAAAAGAAATGATTAGTAATATTTTTGAATTTAATGATAGAATAGTTGCTGAAATTATGACACCTAGACCTGATATTTTTGCTATTGACATTAATTCAGATATATCCAAAAATATAAAATTATTAGACGAATATAAATACAGTAGAATTCCTGTATATAAAGATTCTATAGATGAAATTATAGGAATTTTGTATATTAAAGATTTAATAAAAGCATTAACCTCTGAAACAAAATTTAATTTAGAAGAATTATTGAAACCTGTAAAATTTGTTCCAAAAACTAAAATGATTGATGATTTATTTAAAGAGCTTCAAAAAAATAAGGTTCATTTAGCTATTGTTTTAGATGAGTATGGTGAAACATCTGGTGTTGTTACTATAGAGGATATTTTAGAAGAAATTGTAGGTAATATTTTTGATGAATATGATGATATTGAAAATGAATTTGAAAAAATAGATGAAAATACTTATATAATAAGTGGTGGAGTTTCTATATATGATTTAAAGAAAATTTTAAAAGTTGAAATTCCAAGTGGTGATTACGAAACATTATCAGGATATTTAATTGAAAATCTTGGAAGAATTCCAAATGATGATGAACACCCTATTTTAGAATTAAATAATATAACTTATAAAATTGAAAAAACAGAGGATAAAAGAATTCTTTGGGTAAAAGCATGTAAAAATTCTTAAAGCTATATACTTGTTAAATAGGAAAATTGTTTTCCTATTTAACATTATATTCTTAATAATTCACCAGGGAAAATTAAATTTGGATTTGATATTTTATTTAATCTTACTATGTTTGCTATACTTGTTCCATATCTTCTTGATATAGCATATAGTGTATCTCCTCTTCTTACTCTATATAATAAATGACTTGTATCATTAGTTATTTCTATAATATTTTTTTGTATAATTAATCTTTGACCGACAAAAATTAAATTTGGATTTGGAATATTATTATTATTTAAAATTTGATTAACTGTTGTATTAAATTTTCTTGCAATAGATGTTAGTGTATCTCCTTTTTTTACAATATATATTGTATCATCTTGTGTTTGATTTACTGCATTTGTAGGTACAATTATTGTTTCTCCTGCAAAAATTAGATTTGGATTTGAAATAGAGTTAAGTTCTACAAGTCGTGCTACTGTTGTATTATACATTATTGCAATTTCACTTAATGTATCTCCATTTTGTATTACTATTGTTGTTGTACCTAACTCTGAACTGTTATTTGGTAATTCATCTTCTATTTGAGGAATTTGACTTGAATCTGATAAAAATATTCCATTAGTAAATCTATCTCTGTCTACAAATCCATTAATTCCTGAAACTGTTCCTTCGTCTGTATATTGAAAGCCTACCCATGTTTCCCAATTACCATTTGGAGATGGCGCATTTACTCCATACTCTGCAACCCATAATGGATAATTTGTTATTTCTCCAAAGAATGTATTAGTTGCATTACTTGTATCACTATAAACTACAACTTCTTTGCCAGTTACTCTTTGAAGTTCTTGTAAAAATGTTATTGCTACTATATTTATTTCTTCTCTACTTAAATTTCCAAAAGATTCAAAATCCATTGCTAATTTACAATCTATTTCTTTTCCTGATAAAAGTGAAGCAAAGAAATTAGCTTGTTTCTTTGCAGATTCTTCGTTTGTTGCTGTTAAATAGTGATATACTCCTACAAATAATCCATTTTCTTTAGCTTTAATATAATTATTTTCAAATAATGGATCTATATAATTTGCTCCTTCTGATGCTTTTATATATACAATATCAATACCCTCATTTTTTACACCTTCAAAATTTATTTCTCCTTGCCAATTACTTACATCTATTCCTTGAAATATTTCATCACTTGATGGAGATAGAGCAAAACATGGAATCATTAAAATGTAAAATGAAAATATAATTGATATGATTATTATTCTCAATGCCTTAATCACAAAAAATTCCTCCCTTCATAGCTCGTTACATATTATGAAGGAAAGATATTTTTTGTGAAAATAAAAACCCCCGCCTTAGCCGTCTCGTGAAGAAATTTTATGGACCTGTACTCACACAGGTGGGTGCCTCCTAAATATTCCTGGGTTTCTTATATAAATATAAGCATACACGCCATATTCAGAGTTCGGGCTCCCTTTCCAAAAACTTGTAGGTTCTAAAATTTCAGTCTAAACGAACTACGCAGGGAATTTATTAATTTTTTACTTAAATATATATTAACATATTTTATTATCTATTTCAAATTTAGAATTTATGTTCTAAAATGTTAAAATCAATTTAACTTTAATTATCTAGTTTTTTCTTAGTTTCTTCTATATTTTTTATATAATTTTATTATTTGCAATTTATCTGAAATTATGCTATAATTTTTTTAATAATTGTTTGTTTTCTATATATTTTTATTCAATATCAAAATTTTATCTAATAAAAAATAATCCAATTATAAACAAACCAAATATTACTCTGTAAATTGCAAAACCTTTAAAACTACCTTTTTGTAAGTATTCTAATAGAAACTTAATTACTACTATTCCTACTAAAAAACTTGTTAATACACCAATAAAAAATGGTATACTAAATACAAAATCTTTTATTTTAAATATTGTTGCAGCAAGTACTATTGGAGCTGATAACATAAAAGAATATTTTGCAGCAGATGTTCTATCTACTCCCATTAATCTTGCTGTTGTCATTGTTACTCCTGAACGAGATACTCCTGGTATAAATGCTAAAGCTTGAGAAAATCCAATTAAAAATGTTTGTTTTAAACTCATATCTTCATATTTTGTTTTACTTTTACATTTACTATCCACAATATATAATAAAATACCCATTATAATAAGTGCTATTGCAATAATTAATGGTTTTGTTAGTGCATCTCCAACAAAACGGTCTAATAAAAGACCTATTATTCCACCTGGAATTGTAGCAAGTACTATATACCAAAACATTTTTCCTTCTGTTGTTTTTTCTTTTTTAACTGCTAAGTTAAATCCACCTTTTATTAATTCTATCCAATCTTTAAAGAAAAATATTCCTATAGCTAAAAGTGTTCCTGCATGTAGTGCTACATCAAATCCTTCAAAAGCTTTTACAAAATTTTCATCAGCTGTCCAATTTAAAATCCAAGGTATAATATTTAAATGTGCTGAACTAGATATTGGTAATAATTCTGTTAATCCTTGTACTATTCCTAATATAATTGCTTGTAATATGCTCATTTTTCTTTCCCTCTTTCTTCTCTTTTTGTTTTATAATTCTTCAACTACATTGTATAGTGTATCTTTAATATATTCAGCTGATGTGATAGGTGCAATTTTTCCTGGTATAGATAATGCCCAAACAAATTTCAATTTTTGTTTTTTTACCGCTTGCCTATCAACTCCTCCTGGATTTGATGCTAAATCTATTATTAAAGTATCTTTATTTACTTTATTTAAATTTGATTCATCTAATACAACATAAGGGATTGTATTTATTATAATATCTTTATTTTCTAAATTTTCATTTAATTTTTCTAGTGGTACTGGATTATATCCATAAGCTTTTATCCATGCTAAATCTGCATTTTTTCTAGCTTCACATGATACATTTGCTCCCATACCTTTAAGCATATTAGATAATACTTTTCCAATTCTTCCAAATCCTAATATTAAAATATTACTTCCATGAATTGTTTTCATTGTTTCTTCAATAGCTATTTTTATTGCACCTTCTGCAGTAGCTATTGCATTTAATACTGCAAGTTCTTCTCTTTTTAGCATATCTATTACTTGAATATTCTTGCCTTCCATCATTTTGTATGCATCCTGTCTAATTGCACCTGCAATAAATGTTTTTCCATCTACTTTTTCTATAATATCTTTAACTAAAATTTGATTTTCACTAAATGGTGCATTTATTGTTTCTCCATTACTTGTTAATGGAATTGGAGCAACAATAATTTCTGATTTTGATATTGCTTCTTCTAATGATGTACAACTAATTCCATATTTATTTTCAATTTTTTCCATACCATAAGTGTATATCTCAACACCCTCTTCTTCTAGCATTTTTGCTAAAGATACTAATCTAAAATCTCCTCCAATGATAGATATTTTTTTAAGCAAAATTATCACTCTCCTTTGTATTTTATTATATTTTCTATTTGTACATTTATTCCTTATTCATCTCTTTCTTTTTGTTTTCTATTTGCTTTTTCATTTCTAATTTTTATTTCGTTATAACTTAATTTTCCAGAAATTTGATATATTTCTTCTAAATGTTTTTTTACTTTTATCTCTTTTTTAGTTAATTGTGTTTCTTTTGGTTCTATATCTTCATCATCTATTACTGGATATCTAATTAAACTTTTTATAGGAATAAATATTGGTTCTTCATTAACAATCCTTATATATTCTTTATCTAATTCTATTGCTATATTTATAAATTTTATTGCATTTTCCCTATCTTTATTTAACATATATATTTT
>CANPWI010000040.1 GCA_947584125.1 uncultured Clostridia bacterium | reverse complement strand
AAAATATATATGAAAAAGAATAAAATAATGATAAATTTAGGAATTATAATATCAATTATTTTTTGCATACCTTCAATCATATATTTATTACAAAATAAAACTGTAGATGGATTTAATTCATACTATACTTATAATTTAGCAAATTATTCAAATACAACAGATGGAATATTAAATGGAATAATTTTTATAGGATTAATAATTATTTTTTCTATAATATATGTTTATATAATAAAAAATGAAAAAGAAATATTTAAAAACTTTAAACATATTTTTATATACATATTGTTAATATCTATAATTTTTATGCTTACATTACCAACTCTTAGTTCAGATATATATTATTATATAGGAGATAGCTGGTTAAGTGCCAAATATGGAGAAAATCCTTATTATACATCAGTTAATGATTTGCAAAATCAAGGAATAAATGATACAATTTTACAAAATACAGGTTATTGGAAAACAACAACTAGTGTATACGGCCCATTATGGAATTTTATAGCTAAAATATTAGTTACATTATCATTTGGAAATATTACAATAGCTTTATATATATTTAAAATAGCAGCATTAATTACGCATTTAGGTTTATGTTATTTAATATATAAATTAACAAACAGTACAAAAAATGTATTAATATATGGATTAAATCCTTTAGTATTAGTAGAACTATTAAGTAATGTACATAATGATATATATTTAATATTATTTGTTTTTCTTTCATTATATTTTATAATTAAAAAGAAAAATATTTATCTTGCAATTTTAGCTATGAGCTGTTCAATTGCTATTAAATACAGTACAGTACTTATAGTGCCGTTTTTATTATTATATTATTTCAAAGAGGAAAAAATGGGAAAAAAATTAGCATATTGTATTATTTCAGGGTTAAGCATTATTTTACTTGTGGTTATAATGTATATGCCATATTATAAAGATTTAACAATATTTACAAATATGCTAGTACAAAATGAAAAACTTAGTCAGTCTATAATGCTATTTTTATTTCAAAATTTAAATAACAAATTTACAAAAATAATAGGAGATATATCATTACCAATTTTTGCAATAATATATGTAGGACTAATAATTAAATTGTTAATAAAAAATGAAAAGGATTTTGGAAAAATAATAAATTCATATAACTGGATAATGCTAGCTTTTATATTTTTAATATTAACAAATTTTCAAAAATGGTATATACTATGGTTATTACCAACAGCACTATTACAAAATAAAAACTTAGACAAGTTTATAATAATTACAACTTTAGTTGCATTAATACCTTCATTTAATTACTTTATTATTGGATGTGATGCATGGGATGTTGGAATGACATATTCAATTAATATATTACTATTATCTATAATAATTTATTTTGTAGGCAAATATATAAAAACAAATATAAAAATAGAAAATAAGAAATAGGAGATGAAGAAATGGAACTTATATCTATTGTTATTCCATGCTATAATGAAGAAAAATCAGTACCAATATTTTATAAAGAAGTTCAAGAACAAGTAAATAATGATTTTAAAGATATAGATGTAGAATTTGAATATATTTTTGTAAATGATGGTTCAAAAGATAATACACTTGAAATTATTAAATTATTAGAAGAAAATGATAAAAAAGTAAAACATATATCTTTTTCAAGAAACTTTGGAAAAGAAGCAGCAATGTATGCAGGATTAGAAATGGCAAAAGGAGATTTTGTTGCAATAATGGATGCAGACCTTCAAGATCCACCAAAATTATTAATTACAATGTACAACGAATTAAAAAATGGAAATTACGATTGTATTGCTACCAGAAGAAAAAATAGAAAAGGTGAACCAATAATTAGAAGTTTTTTTGCAAGATGTTTTTATAAAATAATTAATAAATTATCAGATATAGAAATGGTAGACGGTGCAAGAGATTTTAGATTAATGACAAAACAAATGGCAAAATCAATTTTAGATGTAAAAGAATATAATAGATATTTAAAAGGAATTTATGGATTTGTTGGGTATAATACAAAATGGATATCTTATGAAAACATTGAAAGAAAAACTGGGACAAGTACTTGGTCATTTTGGAAATTAATGAAATATGCTTTAGAAGGAATAACAGCATTTACCACAACACCACTTATAATTTCATCTATTATGGGAATGATATTTTGCCTTATAGCATTTATTTTCATAATAGTTATTATAATAAAAACATTAATATATGGAGATCCAACAAGTGGATGGCCATCAATGATATGTGTAATATTTTTAGTTAGTGGAGTACAGTTGTTTTCAATGGGAATTATAGGACAATACTTAGCAAAAACATATTTAGAGGTAAAAAATAGACCATTATATATAATAAAAGAAAAAACAGAAGATTAGTATTTAATATAAAATTAACCAAATACAATAAATAAACGAAAAAGTGAGGTTATATATATGTGGGGTGACATAGTAATTGCGTTTTTACTTGCATTTATAACAGCATTTGTAATAACGCCATATACAATAAGATTTGCGAAAAAAATTGGTGCAGTAGACAATCCAGGCGAAGAAAGAAGAATAAATAAGGTAGTAATACCAAGACTTGGAGGCTTAGCAGTAATAGCAGGTTTTCTGGTTTCTATAATATATTTATTATTAATAATGAGTATTGAAAAAAATGTTAATCTTTTCGGAGCTGATAAATACTATTTAAAACTGTTGGGATTTTTTCTAGGAATATTAATTTTAGGTATAGTGTGTTTTATAGATGATTTAAAAGATATAAAACCTATAACCAAATTAATTACACAAATAATTGCAGCAGAAGTTGCAGTATTATGTGGAATAAAAATAAATGTTATAAATATTCCTTGGATTAACACTATTGGATTAAGTGATGCTTTTTCAAATATATTAACAATAGGTTGGATTGTAGGAATTACAAATGCAATTAATTTGATAGATGGATTAGATGGATTATCTTCAGGAATAACATTAATATCATGTTTATCATTACTAATAATATTCACATTAAATGGTTCAAGCTTAATACCAATAATACTAATAACAGCATTAGCAGGAGCAATTGTTGGATTTTTACCATTTAACTTTAATCCAGCAAAAACTTTTATAGGAGATGTTGGTTCAAATTTTTTAGGATATAGTTTAGCAATAATTTCAATATTAGGAGTTGCAAAAACCTATACAGCAGTTGTAATTATAGCACCTCTTATAATTTTAGCATTGCCTATATTTGATACCCTATTTGCGATTGTAAGAAGAACAATAAAAGGAAAATCCTTTAAAGCAATATTATCTCCAGATAGAGGACATCTTCATTATAGATTAATGGATAAAGGATATTCTCAAAAACAATCAGTTTTAATATTATATGGAATTAGTGCTACATTTGGAATGTTTGCAATAATATTAATGGAAAGTGGAATATGGAAAGCATTATCATTCTGCTTTATAATAATTGCAATTGTTGCTATAGGATATAAAGACATAATAAAAAGGACAGAAGAAGATGAAGAAAATAAATAATGAATTTATAAAATATTTTGATAAAATATATAAAAAAGATAAAAATACCTTTTTTAAAGAATTAGAAAATAATTTAATAAATAATAAAAAACAATTTATTATCACTGCAAATCCAGAAACAATTATGGTATCTGAAAAAAATGAAGAATTGAGAAATGCATTTTTAGATAAAGAAACTGTTGTTGTAGCAGATGGAATAGGTGTAGTTAAAGGAGCAAAAGAATATAATTATCCTATATCTGAAACAATACTTGGAATAGATATAGCTGAAAAATTAATTCAACTTGCAGATTTGCATAATAAAAAAATATTTCTATTTGGCGCTAAACCTGAAATTCTTGAAAAATTAAAAAGTTCTATAGAAGAAAAATACAAAAATTGTGAAATAGTAGGAGCAGTTAATGGATATGTAGAAGATAAAAATGAGGTATTTAAAGAAATAGAAACAAAAGAGCCAGACATTGTTTTAGTAGCATTAGGTATACCATTACAAGAATGTTTAATATATAAAAATATTGATAAATTTAAAAAAGGTATATTTATAGGAATTGGTGGAAGTTTTGATGTCCTTAGTGGATGTAAAAAAAGAGCACCAAAAATATTTATAAAATTAAAATTAGAATGGTTATATAGAATTACAAAAGAACCAAAAAGATTAAAAAGATTTTATGATAACAATATTAAATATTGGTTAAAAATTAAGCGTAATAAAAAGTAAATTGGAGAGATTATGGAAAATATGGAAAAACTTGTTTTAATAGATGGAAATAGCATTATGAATAGAGCATTTTATGGAATAATGGGAAATAAAATGTTAATGACAAATGATGGAACATATACAAATGCAATATATGGTTTTTTAGCTATAATGTTTAAAATATTAGAAGATATAAAACCAGAATATTTAGTTGTAACATTTGATTTAAAAGCACCTACACAAAGACATAAATTGTATGAAGGATATAAAGCAAATAGAAAAGGTATGCCAGAAGAATTAGCATCTCAAATGCCAATAATTAAAGAAGTATTAAAAGCAATGAACATTAAAATAATCGAAAAAGAAGGATATGAAGCAGATGATATAATAGGTACATTATCCGTAAGAGGAGAAAAAGAAAATTTACAAGTAACAATACTTTCGGGAGATAGAGATAATTTTCAACTTGCAACTAAAAATGTAATAATTCGTATACCTAGAACAAAGGCAGGAAAAACAGAGGTAGAAGATTTTGACGAAGAAAAAATTATAGAAACCTATGGATTAAAGCCAAAAAAACTAATAGAAGTAAAAGGATTAATGGGAGATGCATCAGATAACATACCAGGTGTTCCAGGAATAGGAGAAAAAACTGCAATAAAACTTATAAAGCAATATAATTCTATAGAAAACTTATATAAAAAAATAAAAGATGGAACAGCAGATGTAAAAGGCAAAACAAAGGAAAAATTAGAAGAAAATGAAGATTTAGCATTATTATCAAAAAAATTAGGAACTATAAATCTAAATGTACCTATTGAAGACAAAACAGAAGAATTCAAAGTTAAAAGTTGGGATAAAGATAAAGTATTAGAAATTTTTAAAGAACTTAAGTTTAATAGATATATAGAAAGATTTGGATTAAAAGATGAAACAAAAGAAATAAATAATAAAAAGAAGATAGAAATTGAATTAGAAGAAATTGAAAATGAAGAAGCACTAGAGAAAATTATAAAAAGAATAATAAAAGATAAAGAATGTATATATCATTTTAAAACAAAACCAGTAGAAAATGAAAAAATAATAAAAGAAGAAATCGAAGGCATTAGTATAATTACAGATAAAGCATATTATATTAAAAGTAATTTACTACAAAAACTAAAAGAAATATTTGAAGACAAAGAAATTAAAAAGATAGGATTTAAACAAAAAAGAGATTATATTTTATTAAGACAAAATAATATAATTGTTAATAACTTATATTTTGATGTAGAAATTGCTGCATATATTTTAAATCCTAATTATTCAAAATTCAGCTTAGAAAATTTAGCAAATGATTACTTAAGCTGTGATATAGAAAGCTATTTTGAAGAAGAAGACTCTATGCAAACAAATCAAATTAATTTGTTTGAAGATATAACAGAAAATAATGAAAAAACAGTAAAAAAAGAAGCAATAAATGTATATATAATATTAGAATTATATAATACATTATCAGAAAAGTTAAAAGAAACAAATCAATTAGAGTTATTTAATACAATAGAAATGAATATGGTAGAAGTACTTGCAGATATGCAATATAATGGAATATATGTAGATAAGCAAGAATTAATAGAAATAGGAAAAGATTTAAAAGAAAAAATAGAAAATCTTACTAAGGAAATTCATCAAATGTGTGGAGAAGAATTTAATATAAATTCAACAAAACAATTAGGAGAAATACTATTTGATAAAATGAAGCTTCCTGTATATAAAAAAAATAAAAACGGATATTCAACAGATGTAGATGTTTTGGAAAAATTAATACCAGAACATCCAGTTATAGAAAAAATATTAGAATATAGACAACTAGTAAAATTAAATTCTACCTATGTAGAAGGTTTAATACCTTATATAAATAAAGAAACAAACAAAATACATTCATATTTTCATCAAACAGTTACACAAACAGGAAGAATAAGCAGTACAGAGCCAAATCTTCAAAATATACCAACTAGATTTGAATTAGGAAAAAGTCTAAGAAAGGTATTTAAACCAGAAGGAAATAATAGTTTTATAGATGCAGATTATTCACAAATAGAATTAAGAGTATTTGCACATATATCAGAAGACGAACATCTAGTAGAAGCTTTTAACAGAAATGAAGATATACATGCATCAACAGCTGCTAGAGTATATAATGTACCTTTAGAAAATGTAACAAAAGAACAAAGATCACATGCAAAAGCAGTAAATTTTGGAATAGTATATGGAATTAGTGATTTTGGACTTGGAGAACAATTAGGAATTAGTAGAAAAAAAGCAAAAGAATATATAGAACAATACTTAGAACAATATAAAGGTATAAAAAAATTTATGGAAGAAATACCTGAAATTGCAAAAGAAAAAGGATATGTTGAAACAATATTTCATAGAAGAAGATATATTCCTGAATTAAAATCTTCAAATTATATGGTAAGACAATTTGGAAAAAGAGCAGCAATGAACACGCCAATTCAAGGTAGTGCAGCTGATATTATGAAAATAGCAATGATAGATGTATATAACAAATTAAAACAAAATAATATGAAAAGTAAAATAGTACTTCAAATACATGATGAATTACTATTAGAGGTTACAGAAGATGAAAAAGAAAAGGCAAAAGAAATATTAAAAACCTCAATGGAAAATGCAGTTAAATTAAAAGTACCACTAATTGTAGAATTATCTGAAGCTAAAAGTTGGTATGACTGTAAATAAGAAAGGAAGATAATTTTGAAAAAAGTACAAAAGAGATACTTATTTATAATAATAATTTTAATAATTATATTATTAATACCTATAATAGCTAAAACAATAATAAAAAAGGCCTATCCATTTAAATATGATGAAATAATTACAAAATACTCGAACGAATATAATGTAGATAAATTACTTGTTTTATCAGTAATTAAAGCTGAAAGTAACTTTAAAGAAGATGTTGTATCATCACAAAATGCAGTTGGAATTATGCAAATTTTAGAGGAAACTGCAAAAGAAATTGCAGAAAAAGAAAATATAGAATATCAAGAGGGAAAAACATTATTAAATCCAGAAGAAAATATAAAATTAGGAACAAAGTATTTATCAGAACTTATACAAACTTATAATGGAAATTATATTTTAGCAATAACTGCATATAATGCTGGAATTGGTAATGTAAATAAATGGATAGATACTGGGATTATAAAAGAAGATGGGAGCAATATAGAAAATATACCTTTTAAAGAAACAAATAACTATGTAAGAAAGATAATAAGAAATTATAAAATTTATAGTTCTATAATAGGAAAGTAATACTTTTCTATTATAGAATTTTTTAATCTAAACAGTAATATTTGCCTATTATAGAATAATATCATTGTATCATAAAAAATACTAAGAAAAAAATGTAGAAAAATATAAAAAAATTGTAAAAAAATGTTTACTTTTAAAAAAAGTTAATATACAATATATAAGGAAAAAAATAACAAGCAAATAAAACCAAAGAAAATATTAAAGGAGGATAAGTAAAATGAAAATACTTATGCTTACATGGGAATATCCACCAAGAATAGTTGGAGGAATTGCAAGAGTTGTACATGATTTATCAAAAAGGTTAATTAAAGATGGGCATGATGTTACAGTTGTAACATATAACGAAGGAAATGCCCCAGCATTTGAAAATGACAAAGGTGTTAAGGTATATAGAGTAGATAACTATATTATAAAACCTAATAATTTCATAGATTGGATAATGCAATTAAACTTTAATTTAATTGCAAAAGCAAGTGAAATAATATCTAAAGAAGGAAAGTTTGATATAATACATGCACATGATTGGTTAGTTGCTTATGCTGCAAAAACACTAAAAAATTCTTATGATATTCCAATTATATCAACAATACACGCAACAGAAAGTGGTAGAAATTCAGGAATAAGAGATGAAGTTCAAAGATATATAAATGATACAGAGTGGCTTTTAACTTATGAATCTACAGAGGTTATAGTTAATAGTAATTATATGAAATGTGAACTACAAAGATTATTTGGATTACCATTTGAAAAAATAAATGTTGTTGCAAATGGAGTAAATTTAAATAATTATAATGGTGTAGAAAAAGATTATGATTTCAGAAGAAAATATGCAATGGATAACGAAAAAATAATAATGTTTGCAGGAAGACTTGTATATGAAAAAGGAGTACAACATTTAATTTCAGCTGTGCCAAAAATATTACAAGGATATCATGATGCGAAAATTGTTATAGCAGGAAAAGGTGGAATGCTAGATGAACTAAAAGCACAGGTAGAACATTTAGGAATACAAAATAAAGTATATTTCACAGGATACTTAAATTCTAAACAAATTGCAAAAATGTATAAATGTGCGGACATAGCTGTTTTCCCAAGCACATATGAACCATTTGGAATAGTAACACTAGAAGCAATGCTTGCTGGAATACCAGTTGTTGTATCTGATATAGGAGGACTTAATGAAATTGTAGAACATGGTGTAAATGGAATGAAAAGTTATGCAGGAAATCCAAATTCTATAGCAGATTCAATTTTAGCGTTATTATATGATCAAAGATTATGCAGTAACATTGTAAAAAATGCAAAAGTAAAAGTGAAAAATGAATATAATTGGGCAAAAATAGCTCAAGATACACACTATATATATCAAAAAGCAATATGTCAAACAATGGCACAAAAACAAGCAAATCAAATTGCACAAGAAAAAGCTAAGAAAACAAAAAGAGCTAAAAACTCAGAAGGTGAAATTAGCAATTTAATAAGCTTTAGAAAAAGACAAGCTTATGCATAGAAAGGATACATAAAAATGAATGTTTATGATACAGCAAATAAACTTGCTCAAGAATTAAAAACATCTACAGAATATAAAGAATTTAAAAAAGTAAAGCAAGAGGTAGATAATAATCCAGAGTTAAGAGAGAAAGTACAAAAATTTGAGAAAGCTAGATATGAAATACAAATATTTTCTTTAAAAGGTGAAAACCAAGATAAGGAAAAAGTAGAAAATATTCAGAAATTATACCTTGAATTAATACAAAACGACATTATTAAAAAATATTTTGATTTAGAAATAAAATTTAATGTTATGTTGGCAGATGTTAATAAAATAATTGCAGAAGCTGTTGAAGATGTTATTAAATAAATTATATTATAGCCGAAATAGTTATTTTACTATTTTGGCTATAATAATATAAAATGGGAGAAAAATATGCAATATATAACAATAATATTAATATCAGTATGTATAGTAGTGGTTTTATATGCCATAATATCAAAATCAAAAAGAAAAATTAAAATTTTAATAAAAGATGAAGAATTAGATAAATTAGTAAATAAAATGCCTGAAAATGTTAATATAGCAAAAACTATTTTAAAAAAGTTAGGAAATAACAAAACAAGTATTGAAGAGGTAGAAAACACGAAAACTAGTCTTTATATAGCTATAACAGATAAAATAACAATAGGTAATATAAAAGATACTTTTATAAGAATTCAAACAATTGCACATGAATGTATACATTCTATCCAAAATAGAAAATTATTATTATTTAACTTTATATATTCAAATATATACCTAATATATTATATTGCTATTATTATATTAACTATTACAGGTATAATACAGAATTATATGTTACATATAGTTATATATACATTATTATCTTTTGTTTATTATTTAGTAAGAAGTATCTTAGAAATAGATGCTATGGAAAGAGCAAAATATGTTGCAAAAGAATATTTAGAAGAAAATAATCTATGCACTAAAGAAGAGTGTGACAAAATAATAAATAAATATCAAGAAATAAATGAGGTTGGAATACCAGCTTCAAATTATGCTATATTTGTTGAAACTCTAGTGAAAATAATTATTTATTGTATAATTGTATTAATTATAGGAAAATAGAAAAAAATAAATTTGAAAAAAACTAAAAAAATACACATAAAAGTATTGACATTAAAGGAATTGCTGAATTATAATACTCTAAAATAGATAAACAGCATCAGGAGGAAAAAATATGGAAGATACTGCTAAGTATTATTCAATAGATAAAAATGACTACAACAGTATAAGTGACGAAGAATTAATAAAAATGAGTAAATTAGGAGATATAAAAGCAACAAACTTTCTGCTAGACAAATATAAAGAATTGGTTAATATGAAAGTAAGCAAATATTTTATGATAGGAGCAGAAAGAGAAGATATAATACAAGAAGGAATGATAGGATTATATAAAGCTATAAAAAGTTACAATAAAGATAAGCAAAACTCATTTAAAACTTTTGCAAATCTATGTATAGAAAGACAACTCATAACAGCAATAAAAACATCAAATAGACAAAAACACTTACCATTAAATTCATATTTATCATTAAACACATCTGCTTATGAAGGAGATGATGACACATCACTAATAGAAATATTTGATGCAAATTTAGTAGAAGATCCATTAGACACAATTACTAAAAAAGAATATTTACAAACAGTTGAAAATACAATAGATAAATCTCTAAGTGGTTTTGAAAAACAAGTTCTTCAAAGATATGTTCAAGGAGAAAGTTATATATCAATAGCGCAAAAATTAGATGCACCAGTAAAATCAATAGATAATGCAATACAAAGAATTAGGAAAAAAGCAATTAAAAATATATCTAATGAAACATAAATTTATAATGTATCAAATAATATATATTTGATACATATATATGCTTCCATAGCTCAGTAGGTAGAGTGCTACCTTGGTAAGGTAGAGGTCACGGGTTCAATTCCCGTTGGAAGCTCCAGTAATTTTTCTGTTCATTATATAAGTATAAAATATTAACGAATTAAGGAGAAAAAAATATGAAGATGAATTAATAAATAATTTATTAATTCATCTTCATATTTTATATAATTGTAAAAATTACCAAGAAAAAAAGCTTGAATTGAAGAAAAAAATATGGTATTATAATATAAGACACTAGAAAATAAAAATAGACATAAAAAAACATTAAAAATATACAAAAAAGTTATTGACAATAAAAAGAAAAGATGTTAAAATACATAATGTTGAGAAAATAAAAAACACACATAAAAATAATATGAATTAGTAATATTTTTTTA
>CANPWI010000039.1 GCA_947584125.1 uncultured Clostridia bacterium | reverse complement strand
CATTTGCACAAATTGCTGAAATTGCAAAAAAAGCTTAAAAATAATTTAGTAATAAAGTTGAAACATCATTCTTAAAAATATAAATTTTGAATGATGTTTTTTTAAAAAATTAAAAAGGATAAAAAAATTATGAATGATGAAATATTAAAAGAATATGGAATGAAAATAGCTATTGAAAAAATTTCTCCTTTAATAGCTGATAAAATAAGGGAATATAAAAATAATAGGGACGAAAAAATAAATCATGAATTAATACAATTATTAAATGATAGAGATAAAATATATGATAATGACTTAGAAACTATAAAAAAATATTGTGGGGAGTAAAGTATGAACGAGTTAGATAATTTAATTAACACATATAAACTAACAGATGAAATGTTTGAAGAATATAAAAATATTGCATATATAGCTGTTACAGCTGGAAAAAATCCATCTAATGATAAGAAGTTAATTATAATAGGTGGACAACCAGGAGCTGGAAAATCAAGAATTATGCCAATAGCAAAAACAGAATTAAATGATAATGCAATAATTGTAGACTTTGATGAGTTAAGGAGTATGCATCCATACTATAAAGATGTTTCCAAAAACTATCCTGAAATAACACATAGAATTTTACATAGTGATACAAATAAGGTAAAAGATAAAATTATAGACGAATTAATAGATAAAAATTACAATGTTATATATGAAGGAGCTTTAAGAGCTACAAAAGGATTTATTGATTTAGCTAAAAGGTTTAAAGATAAAGATTATAAAATAAAAATGGATATTATGGCAACACCTAAGCTAGAAAGTTATGGCTCAACTTTTGTTAGATATGCAACTGCATTAATTACAGACACAACAGCAAGGTGGGTTGAAAAATCATATCATGATGCATCTTATGTAGGTGTTACAAATACAGTATCAGAATTTTATAAACAAAAAATGATAGATGAAATATCAATTTTTGTTAGAGATATAGATAGTCCAAAAGAAATATTTAATAAAAAAGGTGCAGATGGAGAACAAGAGGTTATAAATAAATTAAATTATGCAAGAGAAATAGGCAGAAAAGATGCAGTAAATAATTATAATTTAAAATTACAAATTGTTAAAGAAATTTTAGAAAAGAAAGACCCAGAAAGATTATCTAACTTAAAAGATTGGGAAGATTTGTATAAAGAAGAAGTTGAATATTTTAAAAATATAAGTAAAGGAGAAGAATTATAATGATAGATTTACACATTCATTCAACATATTCTGATGGAACAAACACAGTAATAGAATTATTAAAAAAAGCAGAAGAGAAAAAATTAACCTATATATCTATAACAGACCATGATAATTGCAATAGCTATAATGAGTTAAACAGTATAGATGTAAAGAAATATTATAATGGTATAATAATACCTGGTATTGAAATTAAATGTAGTTATGGAAAAAAATTAATAGAGGTTCTAGGATATAATATAAATACAGATAAAATGCAAAAATGGACAAAGGAATATTATAAAGATAAAACAAGAGATAAAATTCAAACAAAATATTTCGATATTTTATATGAAAAATGTAATAAAATAGGATTAACAATGATGGAAAAAGAAAAAATAAATTGGAATCCTAAAAATGATTGGGCAAGTGTAACTATATATAAAGAAATAAAAAATCATATTGAAAATAAAAATAAACTTCCAGAAGATTTATGGGAGGAATTTGATACATTTTCAAAAAAATATTGTGGAGACGAAAATAATTTTTGGTTTATAGATAAAAGTGCGGATTATCCAAGCGTAGAAGAAGCGATAAGTGCAATAAAAAGCGCAAATGGATTAGCGTTTTTACCTCATATATACATATATAAATGGGCAAAAGATAAAGATAAATTACTTGATGATATTTTAAATAAATATAACATAGATGGAATAGAATGTATGCATAGCACATTTTCAGAAGAAGAAATTGATAAGCTAATAAACTTATGTAATAAAAGAGGATATTATAAAAGTGGTGGAAGTGACTATCATGGAAAAAATAAACCCAATATAGATATAGGAGTTGGAAAAGGTAATTTGCAAATTCCAGAAGAATTTGTAAAAGAATGGGAAAAAAACAATAACTAAATTTTGTTTTTTTTCATTATTTTTAAGAAGCAATATAAAAATGCTGCTATACTAAAATATCTGAATGCAGAAAAAGAGTATATTACTCTTTTTTTGTTATCAAGGAGGAGTATATGGAAGATTCAACATTAATTTTTTTAGGAAAAGATAGTGGATTTTTAGAAAATAATAATTCAGCATATTTAGAAAAAAATAAAGAACTTATATTAATAGATTGCGGTTTTAGTATTTTTGAAAAAGTTAAGAAGAATTTCGATTTAAATAAATATGATAATATAAATGTTATATTAACTCATTTACATAATGATCATGCAGGTTCATTAAGTCAGTTAATAATGTATTTATGGTTTATTTTTCATAAAAAAGTAACAATAATTAGTAAATGCAAAAATATAAAGAAATATTTAAAAATAACAGGCACACCTAAGGATGCTTATGAAATTAAAGAAAAAACTGAAAATATTAAGTTCATAAAAACAGAGCATGTAAAAGAAATAGATTCTTATGGTTTTGAACTAAAAATTGATAATAAAAAAATTATATATACAGGAGATACAAAGACATTAAAACCTTTTGAAAGCTCTTTGAAAGATGCAGATGAATTATATGTAGATGTATCAAAATTTGGAGGAGTTCACTTAAAAATAGATGAAGTAATTGAACAACTACGAAATATAGAAAAAAATGGAACAAAAATTTTCTTAATGCATTTAGATGATGAACAATATATAATGAATATATGGAATAAAAAAGAACTATAATATATAGAATATATGGTAATAATTAAAAATATAAAAAGGGTACAAAATATTGTACTCTTTTTTATTGTTTTTTCATTTTAGGTTTTGCAATTAAAGATGCGATATATCCAAAGAATACTGCAGCAGCAATACCACCAGCAGCAGCTTTTATACCGCCAGTAAAAGCACCAACAAGTCCAGACTCTTTTACAGCTTCTATTGCACCTTTAGCTAAATTATAACCAAAACCAGTAAGTGGAACTGTAGCACCAGCACCTGCAAAATCTACTAAATATTGATATATTCCTAAACCACCTAGTATTGCACCAGCTGTTACAAATATAACCAAAATTCTGGCAGGTGTAAGTTTTGTTTTATCTATTAATATTTGACCAACTACACAAATAAGTCCTCCAACAACAAAACAGCGAAGAAGTTGCATCCAGTCCATATTTTGTAAAAACTCCATAATTATTTCTCCTATCTAATTTTTATAATATAGAAAAGTTATCATATACTTTTCGTTAAATTTCTATTGAAACAGCGTGTGCAATTCCAGGTATACTTTCTCCTTGTTGCACAGTAGTAGAATTAGTTAAAGCTCCTGTAGCAATTAAAAGTACCTTTTTATATTTTTTTGTTTTCATTTGATTAAAAATATATCCAGAAAATACACTTCCACAACAAGCACAACCACTGCCACCTGAATGTGTATCTTGATTTTCTTTATCAAATATTAGAACACCACAATCATTATAATTAGATTTAATATTATATCCTTTAGTTTGTGCAAGTTCTATTAAAATTTCTTTTCCAACATAACCAAGGTCACCTGTAAATATTGCATCATAGTAACTAGGGTTTCTACCAGTATCTGTGAAATGTGTAATAAGGGTATCAAGTGCAGCAGGTGCCATTGCAGCTCCCATGTTATTTGCATCTTTTATTCCCATATCTACAACTTTTCCAGGAGTAATATAAGTAACATAAGGTCCAGAACCATTTTTAGCAAGAATTCCAGCACCAGAACCTGTTACGGTCCACTGAGATGTTGGTGGTCTTTGGTTTCCAAGTTCAAGAGGAAATCTAAATTGCTTTTCAGCACTACAAAAATGACTAGAAGCAGCATATAAAGCATATTCACCAGCACCACTTGATAGTAAAATTGAAGCAAGAGCCATACCTTCTACATAAGTAGAACACGCTCCAAATATACCAAAGAATGGAACACCTAGTTCACGAAGACCAAAACTTGAAGAAATACACTGATTTAGTAAATCTCCTGCAAAACAATAATCAATTTTATTTGATGGAATTCCAGATTTATTAATTACAGTATTTACAGTTTCTTTTATTATTTTGCTTTCTGCCTTTTCCCAAGTAGATTCTCCCCAAAATTCATCATCTAAACATTTATCAAAATATTTTGCAAGTGGGCCTTGTGCTTCTTTTGGACCAACAATTGAAGCGGTTTCTAAAATGCTAGGTGCCATATCTAGTTTTATAGTTTGTTTTCCAATTTTATTCAAAATAAATACCTCCTTTTATACAAATGTTATATTTTGAGTATTAAATATCATAAAAATAAGGCCAACAATTATAGATGCAGATATACCAAATACAAGTACAGGACCTGCAACGGTAAACATTTTACTACCAACACCCATTACATATCCTTCAGATTTATATTCCATAGCAGGAGATACAATAGAATTTGCAAAACCTGTAATTGGAATTAAAGAACCTGCACCAGCAAATTTACCTATTTTATTAAATAAATTTAAACCAGTTAAAAAAGCACTTATTCCTATTAAAATAATAGAAACAACAGTACCACTCATCTGTGTATCCATTCCTCTTGATTTACAAATATTTAATATAATTTGACCTATAGAACAAATTAATCCACCAACCCAAAATGCATTAAAGCAATTTTTTAAAATAGGGGAATTGGGAGATTTTTTATCTACATAATTTTGATATTCTTGAGTTGTATTAATAGGTTTCAAGTTAATCCCTCCTTTTAATCTCTATCTCTTTCTATCATAAAAGTTAAATCTAAATCTACAAAATATTCAGAAATTTTTTTGCCACTTACAGTAGCTCTTTGATCTAATATTTTAACACTAGTTATATAATCTATTGTTTTTGATGCATCAGCAATAGTTTGATTAATAGCATCTTTCCATGAAATGGTAGATGTACCAGTAAGTATTAAATGTTTTTGTGCAGCCATATTTATCAACCTCCAATTTGTTTTTCAATGTTATATTTTCCAAAAAATATAAAAAATATACAAAAATAAAAAAATATTGATAATGAAAATAAATTTTGCTATAATAAATCCAAAATAACAAAGTAAAAGAAAGAGGAAGCTAAATATGAAAGTAGATTTTCCAAGAGAAATATGTTTAAAAATATTACACGATATAGATGAAAAAAATGGATATTCAAATATTATATTAGATGAATATTTAGAAAAAAATAGACAAAAATTAAATATAAAGGATATTTCATTTATTTCAGAAATTGTTTATGGAACAGTTATGTGGAAGCTTACAATAGATTATATTATTCAAAAATATTCGAAAATTAAAATAAAAAAAATTTCATTATGGATTTTAGAAATATTAAGATTAAGTATATATCAAATAGTATTTTTGGATAAAATTCCAAAGCAAGCAGCTGTAAATGAAGCTGTAAATCTTTCAAAAAAATACGGAGCAAAATCTGCTGGATTTGTAAATGCTATTCTTAGAAAAATAGATAAAATTGACTATCAAGAAATTTTAAAAATAAAAGATAATAAAGAAAGAATATCAATAGCTTATTCTATGCCAAGTTGGATTGTGGATGAATTAATAAAAGATTATGGAATAGAAAAAGCAGAAGAAATATGTAAAAATAGTACATTAAAACCTAGTATAATTGTAAGAATAAATACATTAAAAACTAATAAGGAGCAATTTATAAAAAAATTAAAAGAGTTATCAATAGAATATGAAGAAACAGAAGAAGAAAACTTTTTAAAACTCAAATTACAAAATATTAAAAACTTATCAATATTTAAAGAAGGACTATTCACAATTCAAGATGAATCTGCAGGCAAATGTGCAATAATTTTAAATCCAAAACAAAAAGAAAAAGTGCTTGATGCTTGTGCTGCACCAGGAGGAAAAACAACACATCTTGCAGAAATTATGAAAAATGATGGAGAAATAATTGCATGGGACATACATAATCATAGACTAAAACTTATAGATGAAAATGCAGATAGATTAGGTATAAAAATAATAAAAACAAATAAACAAGATGCAACAATATTTAATGAAAAATACTTTGAACAATTTGATAAAATTTTATTAGATGTACCATGTATGGGAATAGGTGTAATAAAAAGAAAGCCGGATATAAAATGGCAAAGAAAAAAAGAAGATATATATGAAATTACTAAAATACAAAAACAAATACTAGAAATATGTTCAAAATACTTAAAAAAGGGCGGAGAAATTGTTTATTCTACTTGTAGTATTTTAAAAGAAGAAAATGAAGATGTTATAAAATGTTTTTTGAATAAAAATGGTAATTTTGAAATAAAATGTCAAAAAAACCAGAAAAAAGAACAATACAATATATTACCAAATTCAAATAAAGATGGATTTTTTATTTGTAAATTAATAAAAAAGTAAAATATTACAAAAATATTACAATCTTTACAAGTGTGTTAAAAGTGTTGACATTTTTAATAAAATGGATAAAATATTAGTATATAAAAAATACAATAGATAAAGGAGAAAAGTGATGCCAAGTTGTTTAGGACTATATATAGAAGATAATCTAATTAAATATGCTAAAGTTTCTAAAGATAATGGCATTACAAAAATAGAGTCTTACGGAATAAAATTCTTTGAAAAAATGGATGAAGCTATAAAACAAATTATAGCAGAAACATTTAGCTATAAAATACCAATTAGTATGAATTCTACAAATGAAATCTATGAATATTTCTCTTTTATAAATTTACTTAACAAAAAAGACTTAAATAAAGTAATTCAAACTGAATTTGAAGGAAGATGCGAAGAAAAAGGACAAAATTCTACAGCATTTGAAACAAGATATGCTTTAATAAATGACTTAGAAAACAGAGAAAAAATTAGAGTACTACATTTAGCAGCTAACAAAGCAGAAATTACTAGAAAAAAGACAATGTTAGAGAATAACAAATTAACATGCATAGCACCATTGCCAATGGCGATAGCAAACTTATTAAATGATAGTGACAAAGAAAATGTTATGATAATTAACATTGAAGAAAAAACAACAATTACAACAATTCTTAATCAAACAATATACGAAATTCAAACACTAGAAGCTGGAACAAAACAAATATTAGATAAAATACAAGAAAAAGAAAATTCTTATGCAAAGGCTTATGAAATTTGCAAAAATACTACTATTTATACAAGTGATGCACAAGATTTACAAGTGGAAGAAAATCCATATTTAGTTGATATAATGCCAACATTATATTCAATAGTTGAACAAATAACTAATATAATAAATAATACTTTACAAAAAATAGATAAAGTTTATATTACTGGAACTGCAACAGTTATAAATAATATAGATATATATTTTGAACAATATTTACCTGTACAATGTGAAATATTAAAACCACCTTTTGCAAAAGAAAGTATAGGTGGAATAAATATAAAAGATTATATAGAAGTAAACTCAGCAGTTGCATTAGCTTTACAAGGACTTGGAGAAGGCATTAAAACAATGAACTTTATAAAACCTTCTTTAACAGATAGACTACCAGATTGGATGAAGATAGAACTAGGATCTAAATCAGATAAAAAAGAAGGAAAACATAAAGACACTGAAAAAAAGAAGAAAATAATAAATAATGATTTCAAAAGTCCTATTACCAAAGTTGAAAAAAATCTGCTAAGAAGTTTTGGAGGCACATTTGGATTATTTATAATTTATGTACTATTCTCAATAGTAATATCATCACAAATGAATAAAAAATCTGAAGAAATATCTATTGCAGAAACTAATATGGAACAAAAAATATCAAGTATAAATTCAGATATATCAAAAGTTAGCAAAAAAACAAGTGATTATACTACAGCTATTGAAAATATACAAAAATTAAATGAAGAAAGAGCTGAAAATTTAAGAATAAAAAATGCAATACCAACTTTATTAACACAAATTATGAATGTTGTTCCTATTAAAGCACAAATTACATCAATACAAAATACTGAAACAAAACACATAGTTATAAATGCACAATCTGAAAATTATGAACAGTTAGGATATTTTATAGCTAAAATAAAAGCAGATACAATACTTACAAATGTTGTTTCAAGCAGTGGACAAAAACAAGATGGAATAGTAAAAGTTACTATAGAAGGAGATTTGCCATGAGAAAATATTTGATTATAATTTTAATAGTAATTTTTATTGTACTAATAGGAATATCAGGAGTAAAAGGACTTAATATTGGAAGCTTAAATATAAAATCTATATCTCAAATAGCAGAAGATAGTGAAAGCTTAGATTCAAGATTACAAGCACTTAATGAAAAAAACACAAAAGACTATAAAAGTTTAGAAGATGACTTAGAAAATAAAAATAAAGAATTAAAAAAACAACAAGAGAATTATGCTGATTTAATTTTGTTCAGTACAGAATCTGGAGAAAGCATAAATAATTTATATGAAAAATATGAAATTGAATTTTTATGGACAAAGCTTGGAAATCATGCAACAAAAAATGGATTAACTATGAAACTTGAGGTTACAAATGGATCAAGTGGAGTAGAAGATTTATATAATTTGAACTTTACTTTGACGGGAAATTATGTATCTATTATAGATTGTATTAAAGGCATAGAAGATGATGACACATTAGGATTTAAAATAGAAGATTTTTCTTTAAGTAAAGATAGTGGCAGTGAAGAAAGTAGTGGGGATTTAAAAGCTACATTTTCTGTAAAAGATGTAAATATAAGTAAAATAGGTGAAAATACAGCACCAAATACCCCACGAGAAGAAGATGAAGATGATGAAGATTCTACAAAAGACAATACAACAGATAAAAATACAACAAATACTGTTACCAATACAGTTAATTAACAAAGTTAGGAGGAAAATATGGCTAAAACAGTTATAAAAGAAATAATTATAATGCTCTTATTAGTACTTGCTATTATATTAGCATTAGGAATATTATTTTATGATTATATACCGGCATCAAAAATAGTACCAACAATTGAAGCCTATCAAACACCTAATACAGTTACAGAAGCACTAGCAAACGATATATTAGCAGATACAACAGAAGTTATTATTACAAGAGAAATAGATAAAACAGATTTGTCTGTTTATGAACAAGCAAAAGATTATAAAAAAGGAAAAGCAAATCCTTTTGAAGACATAACAAAAAAAGATACAACTAATAATAATGCTAATTCACAAGAACAGGCAGGAGCTGGTCAAACTACAGGACAAGCAGATAATACAAATAACTCTGAAAATGTTGAAGAAACAAATAAAAATGATAATTCAAATAATAATATAGATGATTCCGATAATGATTTTTTATCTAATACGGTAAAAAATAAAGGAACAAAATAATTAATTTAGGTTATATTTATTTATATAGATATATACAAAAAAATATATAAGGAGGAAGTTTTTTATGTTAAAGGAACAAAAAGGTATTACTTTAGTAGCATTAATTATAACAATCATTGTATTATTAATTCTTGCAGGAGTTACAATTTCATTTGCAATAGGAGATGGAAGTATTTTTAATAAATCTAAAAATGCTGTAAATACTTATAAAAATTCTCAAGATAATGAAATGGAAGTAGTAAACTATGCATATAATGAAATGGAAAAATATATGCCATCTGAGAGCTAATAATAGAAAATTATAGTTTTCCATTAAATAAATAATGGCAAATGCATGTAATAATGTATTTGCCATTTAAAAAAATTAGGAGAAATTATGGAAGTATATATGAATTTAATAATATTTCTAATTGGAATATTTTTTGGCAGTTTTTTTACATTAGCTGTACATAGAATTCCATTAAAAGAAAATATAACATATAAACATTCTTATTGTCCAAAATGTAATCATAAACTTGGGATATTAGATTTAATACCAATTTTTAGTTATATTGGGTTAAAGGGAAGATGTAGATATTGTAAAGAAAAAGTAAGAATTAGATATTTACTATTAGAAATCTTAGCTGGAATAACATTTTTATTATATGCAATTTCATTAAATATTAATTGGGAGATATTAAATATACAAAAAATTGTATATTTAGTTATTGGCTTATTATATTTTTCAAGTTTATTTATTATTGCAGGAATTGATAAAGAAAAAGTAACAATCCAAAAATCAGTAATTATTTTTGGATTATTTGTTGAGCTTATTTATATGATATATGTATGTACATTGCAAAATTCAAATGTATATGGATATGTTATATATTTAACTGCAATGATATTAATAATTATATTAGATACATTTATAATCAAAAAAACATTAGATTCTAATTATACATTACAAATTTTGTTATTAATAACATATATGGGAGTTTTTTCAGGAGCAATACTTACAGGATTAACAATAGTGTTTGCTTTAATATTAATTATGGTTATTAGCTTGATAAAGAAAATAAAAGAAAAAACAAATCATTCTAAATTAAAAGATAATATAAATACGAATAAAATTCCATTCGGATTTTATTTAATAATAAGTAATATTACATTAATAATTTTAGCAAATTTTTATCTTGTTGGAAATTTCTTAGAAATTTCTATTATATAAATATATTAGTAAAAATTTTATATACTAAAAATACTTTATAGAAAGAGGAACTTTATGAAAAAAATAAATAAATTATCCGATAATAAAGGAGTTACAGGAGCAGATTTAAGTATTGCTGTTGTTGCTATAATAATTTTTGTATCAATAATAACATCTTTGTTTTATAATGTATATATTATGAACCAAAAAACAACAAGAATGTCTGAAGCAACAGATATTATAACTACAATTTTTGAAAAGATTGATGTAATGGATTATGAAAATGTATCACTAGAAAATAATGAAAAAGAGCTATCTGTATACTTAAATGATTATATAGATAATGAAAATCAAAGTCAAAGTGAAAATGTGTATAAGGGGAAAAAAGGTGGATATAATGTAACCTTAAATATAGAAAAGTATAATGAACAAGATGGTAATCAAGATAAGGAAGATATAATAAAAAAAATAACAATAAATGTAGAATATAATGTAGGAAATAAAACACAAAGTATTGAAATGAGTACTTTAAAAGTTAAATAGAGGAGTTTATATGAAATCAGAAAAAGGTGTAACATTAATTTCTTTAATTATATATATACTTGCAATGTTAATTGTTATAGGAATACTTGCAAAAGTATCAGGTACATTTTATAAAAATGTAGATACATTAGATGTAGAAGGTACTTTTCAAACTGAAACTAATAAAGTTAAACTATATATA
>CANPWI010000038.1 GCA_947584125.1 uncultured Clostridia bacterium | reverse complement strand
ATCATTATATCATATTTTTGGTACTTCCTTTTTATTTTTTATATCTTAGTGTGACATATCTATTGTAAACCTATATACAATGAAAATTTAGGAATTCGATTATCTTATCCCATATAATCCTTTAATTTTTTGCTTCTGCTTGGATGTCTTAATTTTCTTAATGCTTTTGCTTCTATTTGTCTTATTCTTTCACGAGTTACTGCAAATTCTTTTCCTACCTCTTCTAGTGTTCTAGCTTTTCCATCTTCTAGTCCAAATCTTAATTTTAAAACCTTTGCTTCTCTTGGAGTTAATGTATTCATAACCTCCTCTAGTTGTTCTTTTAGTAATGTATATGATGCTGCATCATGTGGTGCAGGTGAATCATCATCTTGTATAAAATCTCCTAAATGACTATCATCTTCTTCACCTATTGGTGTTTCTAATGATACTGGGTCTTGAGCAATTTTTTGTATTTCTATTACTTTTTCAAGAGGCATTTCTAATTCTTCTGCAAGTTCTTCTGGGGTAGGCTCTCTTCCTAATCTTTGTAGCAAATGTCTTGATGTTCTAATTAGTTTGTTTATTGTTTCTACCATGTGAACTGGTATTCTTATTGTTCTTGCTTGGTCTGCTATAGCTCTTGTTATAGCTTGTCTAATCCACCATGTTGCATAAGTACTAAATTTATATCCTTTTGTATAATCAAATTTTTCTACTGCTTTTATTAGTCCCATATTACCTTCTTGGATTAAATCTAGAAATAGCATTCCTCTACCAACATATTTTTTTGCAATACTAACAACTAATCTTAGGTTTGATTCAGATAATTTTTGTTTTGCTTCTTCGTCTCCCTCTAAAACTTTTTTTGCAAGTTCTAATTCTTCCTCATAGGTTAATAGTGGTATTCTACCTATTTCTCTTAAATACATTCTAACAGGGTCGTCTACACTAATGCCATCAAAGTTATTAATATTATTAAGTTCTTCTACTTTAATTTCTTCAACTTCATTTAAATCATCTAGGTCTGGTTCTTCATCAAAAGAATCTTGTAAAACATCTACTCCTATTTCTTCAAAAGCATCAAAAACCTTATCAATTTGTTCAGGATTAACATCTTCAAGTTCTGAAGCTATTTCACCATAAGTAATTTTTCCATTTTGTTTTGCCTTTTGAAGAATATTTGTAACTTTTTCTTCTGTCTTATTTACATCGTTTGTTTGTTTTTGTTCATTTTCTTCTTTTTTAGTCATTTTTTACCCCCTATTTCATTTTTGCAAGTTTTATAATTATTTCGCTTAACTCTTTTTCTAATTTAGATAATTCTTCTTTTTCTAAATTTTCATTTTCCATTTTCTTTAATATTTCATTTCTTCTTGATAACACTTTTTCCTTTTCGTAAGTTTGTATTAAGTCTATTACTGCTTTTTTTACATCTGTAATTTCAAAATCATAAGCCATAATATATGTAATATGATTAATTATTTCTTCATCTGTAAATGAGGAAATAATGGCATTAATATTACTATTTCCTTTTTCAAATTCTTCATACAATTTTTTTAAAATATCTTTATTTTTTTCATCTTTGAAATCTTCTGGCTTAATTTTTTCTTTGATTTTTTCATATATATTTATGTCATTACTTATTAATAATGATATAACCATATTTTCTCTTTTTATTATTGCTTCTGATGCACTATTATCTTCTTGTTTTTTTATAATGCTTCTATTAATTTTAGGTTTTTCTAATGCTTTTTTTGTTTGGTCATTATTTCTTATAATTTTATTTATCTGTGAGTAAATTGCTTCTCTTGAAATTTTGTAATCTGAACATATTTTGTCTATATATACTTCTCTTTCAATTTCACTATTTACTTTTGTAAGAATTTTTGTAACTTCATTTAAAAATTTAATTTTATCATTAGGTATATCTAAATTTAGGTTACTTTTTATACTTTTTACTTTAAATTCTACAAGTGAAATAGCTTGGTCAACAATTAAATTAAATCTACCTGAACCATATTTTATAACATATTCATCTGGATCTTTTGCACCTTCCATTTGTAAAACTCTAACATCATATCCTAAATTTTGAAGTATATCTAATCCTCTCATTGTTGCAGCTTGTCCAGCACCGTCAGAATCGTATCCAATTATAATTTTATCAGCATATTTTCTAAGAAGTCTTCCTTGATGTTCCGTTAAAGCTGTTCCAAGTGATGCAACTACATTTGTTATTCCTCTTTGATATAATGAAATTGCATCCATATATCCTTCAACAATTATAATTTTCTTTTCTCCACTTTTTTTGGCTACATTTAGTCCAAATAGCTGTCTACCTTTACTATAAACAATATTTTCTGGCGAATTTATATATTTAGGTTTTGAATCATCAAGAACTCTTCCTCCAAATGCTATTACTCTATCTCTAACATCTTTAATTGGTATCATAAGTCTATTTTTAAATCTGTCATAATATTGACCATAATTAGATTTATTTACTAAACTAGATGCTAGTATTTCTTCTTCTTTAAAACCTTTTTGTGTTAGCATTTTATATAATTCGTCTGAATTATTTGCATAACCAATACTAAATGTTTTTAAAGTATTGTTATCTAATTTTCTCTTTTTTACATATTCTTGTGCTGTTTTAGAAGTAGGCCTATATAAGTTTTCATGATAAAATTCTGCAACAATTTTGTTTATTTCATATACTTTAGATTTTATATATGCTTTTTTTCCTTCTGTATCATTATCAAGTGTTGGAAGAACAATTCTTGCTCTTTCTGCAAGAATTTGCATAGCTTCTCTAAAATCTATATTTTCAATTTTCTCTATAAATCTAAAAACATCTCCTCCTATACCACAGCCAAAGCAGTGAAAAATTTGCTTGTCCTGAGAAACAGAAAAAGATGGTGATTTTTCATTATGAAATGGACATAATCCAAAATAATTTCTTCCACTTCTTTTTAAACTCATATATTGAGAAATCACATCTACTATATCATTGCTATTTCGTATTTCATCAATTAATTCATCACTATATCGTACCATTTTTATTTGCCTTTCTTCTTTATAATTATTTATTCGACATAAAGTCATTAATTCCTTCTTTATTTTTTCTTTTTTTCCTATTTAACAATTAAAAGAAATGCCTATATTGACATTTCTTTTGATTATTTTTTATTAAATTTTACGATACTGTTGTGTTGTTAGAATCCTCATAAGGTATAAATTTGTTTACTACATTTGAAACGGTTTCTCCAACATCTTCTATTTTAAATTCTTTAAATGATTGGTTTATTTTGTTATCTACTAAATCTTCAACTTCTTCATAAGTTGCGTGTTCTGCTAAAACTAATTCACTAACTAAAATTTGTTTTGCATTTAATAACATTTTCTTTTCTCCTGTAGATAATCCTTTTTCTTTTTGCTTAAAGCTTAAGTTTCTTACTACATCTGCAACTTCATAAATATCTCCGCTTTTCATTTTATCCATATTATCACGATATCTTTTATTCCAATTTTGTGACATATCTGTTTTGTCTTCTTCTAATATTTCAAAAACTTTTTCTGCAGATGTTTTGTCAATTACATTTCTTACTCCTATTTCTTCTGCTTTATTAGTTGGTACCATTACCTTAACTTCACCAGGCATTTTTAGTATATAATAAGATTGTTTTTCTCCTAAAATGTCTTTTTCCTCTATTGCATCTATTGTTCCTGCCCCATGCATAGGGTATACTATGTGATCACCTACATTAAACATGTACGTCAGCTCCCTTCCTAGTCTTCACAAAAAAAATACTCCTAAATGCACTTTTATGCATTAGGCTCTTTCTTCTGTTTCTTATGTATTAATTATAGCACAAAAAATGGTAAAAGTCAAAACTTTTACCAATTTTTTTTTCATTTTTTTCTTTATTTACTTGTTGAGCCAAATCCTCCATTTCTTACTCCCTCTGCATTATCCTCGTCTGCTATAAAAAATTTTTGGAATATTGCTTGGCCTATACAATCACCTTTTTTTATTTCGATATCTTCCTCTTTTATATTGTAAAATGCAAACATTATGTGTCCATCATTATCTGGATTTTCATAATAGTCTTTATCTATAACTCCTATACTATTTGCTAATATTAGTCCTTTTTTTCCAGGATTTGAACTTCTATTTGCTAACATTAAAAATTCATCATCCATCATATATGCTTTTATTCCTGTTTTTACAAGTGTTGGTTTATCTCCTTTTTTAAAGCTTGGTATTATTGTATCTTCTGCTGCTTCTACATCATATCCTGCAGAATATTTTGTTTTTCTTTCTGGTAAATTTATGTTTTTATCTTCAAAACCTTTTGCGATTTTAAAACCTCTTTTATTATCCATTATTATCCTCTCCTTCTTCTATTTTTTATATCATTCGACATTTTATTTGTCAATAGTTCATTTATTAATATTTTACTTTTTCTCTTGAACTTTTTTTATTTTATATTTATAATGTTACTATATTATTATTAAAAGTTGGAGGTTATTATGGAACACTGGAGTGTTGAAGATTATAAGAATTTTACAGACGGAAAAAAAAGAAAAAGTAAATATAGAGCAAATAAAGTATCCATTGATGGTCACACTTTTGATAGTCAAAAAGAAGCTAATTATTATTCTGAGCTTAAATTAAAATTACAAGCTAAGGATATAAAAGGATTTTGTTTGCAACCAGTATTTATTCTTGCTCCAAGTTTAAAATATAAACCTGATTTTATAATTTTTCATAATGATGGCTCTACAGAAATTATTGATGTAAAAGGTTTTAAAACAAAAGAATATATTGCAAAGAAAAAAGTTTTTGAGGATAAATTTAATCTAAAAATAACAGAAATTGAATAATATTAAAATACTTTTATCTTTCCTTTTCTATTTACAACTATGCTTATTTCTCCTCTTTTATCTGTTCTATATACTTTTGTACCTAAATTTTCTATTCTTTCTATTACATCTTGGTTTGGATGACCAAATGTATTTTTTTCTCCTACACCAATTAAAGCTACTTTTGGTTTTATTAGTTCCAAAAATTTTTCTGTACTAGATGTTTTTGAACCGTGATGTGGAACTTTTAATATATCAGATTTTAATTTATTATTATTTTTATACAATTTAATTAACTCATCTTCAGCAATTTTTTCAATATCTCCTGTAAATAGCATTGAAAAATTTATATATTTTAGTTTTCCTACAATAGAGTTATTATTTAAAATATTTTCTTGAATTAATTGTTTTTGTGGATGTAATATTTCAAAATATGTATATTTATCAAATATTATTTTATCTCCACTTTTTACTTTTACCACTTTTATATTTTTTTCATTAACAATTTGCATTATTTTTGCATATTCTGCACATATTTCTCCTTGTTCTGAAACAACTATCTTTTTAATATTTAACTTGTTTAGTATTGCTACCACTCCATTACAATGGTCAGCATCAAAATGAGATATTATTAAATAATCTAATGTATATATTTTTCTATCTAACAAATAAGGTAATAAAGTACTTTCACCTACATCATAGCTTTCTCCTAGTTTACTCCCTCCTGTATCTATAAGAATTTTTTTATTACAAGGTGTAATAACTAAACAGCTATCCCCTTGTCCTACATCAATAAAATGTATTATTAAATCCTTTGGAATTACATTTATAATTTGGAATGTAAAAATACTAATTATACTTATCAAAATTATCTTTTTTATTGTAATCTTATTTATTATATTTTTTATTTTTGTATTTAGAATAGGAAAATATTTTTTTATAACTATTAATATATAATAAGCTAAAATTATAGAAAAAGATGGAGTTATTATTGTAATATTTGAAAAAGGTAATTTGGATGAAAATTTTGATAGAATTAATAAAGCTTTAATTAATATTTCTAATGGAAACTTTAATATTTTTGCTATGTTAATAGATAAAAATGATATTGATGAAAATATAAAACCAAGTATGGTTATTGGTCCCATTATATATCCTGCAAGTAAATTTGATAACACAAATGTTAATGATATTGTATTAAATTCAAGCATTATTATAGGAGCTATAATTATTTGTGCAGATAGTGTAACACTTATAATTTCAATACATTGTTTTTTAGCTTTTACAAATTTACTTTGTTTTTTTATAAATATTTTTTCTAATTTTTCTTTTATTTGCCTTTGGAATATAACTATTCCTATAGTTCCTCCATAAGAAAGTATTAACCCTAAATTTCTTATTGAAAAAGGATTGATAATAAGAATTATTAATAGTGATAAGCTAATACTATTTATAATGTCAAGCTTTCGTCCTATAATTTTTGCTACTAGCATAATTATTGCCATGAAACAAGCTCGACTAACAGATGGTGTAAATCCTGTTAAAAACATGAAAAATATTAATATTATTATTGTTATTATTTTTCCTTTTTTGGTGTCTACTTTTATTTTATTTAATATAAAAGCTATTGCTGTTATTAAATATGCAACATGTGCTCCAGAAACTGCAAGTATATGATATAAACTGCTATCTCTAAAGCTTTGTATAGTTTCATCATTAATTGATTCTGTATTTCCTAATAATATTCCAATTAAAATTTCCGCTTCTTCTGTATTTAATATTTTTCTAATATTATTTTCAATGTTATTTTTTACTATGTTTGAAATTTTTTCGAAATAAGAACAATTATTTTTCTTCATAATATTTATGTCTTTTGTATTTGTAATTGTTCCATAAATTTTTTCTGATTTTAAATACTCCTTATAATCAAATCCTTTATAATTTCTAGATTTATTTGGCTCTACATATTCTCCTTTTATTTTAATTAAATCACCATATTCAAGTTCTATATCTTTTTTCATATTTATTAAAAGATTGGTATTTTTATATTTTTTTGAATTATTGTTAATACTATAAACTTTTATTTTATAGCTATTATAATATTCTTTTTCTTTTTTATTACTTATAATTGTGCCTATTATCTCTATTTCTTTTAAATTTTTATATAATGTATTATATTTATTATTTTCTATGTTTACTATTGTATTTGAAATTATTGAACTTATTATTATAATTATAATAAGTTTTTTATTTATGATTTTATTATAATATTTCATTATTTTTTTATTATTTATAAATATTTTATTTAATAACGCAATAATTATTGTTATTAGTATATAAAAAGGAGTTATATTTATTTTTAAATATAACCCCCATATTATTCCTATTAAATATCCTATTATAACCACTAAAATTGGTCTTTTCATTATTCCTCCATCTTGCCCCTTTATACAATTCTTCTAGCTGTAACAAATCTTTCTGGATATTTTCCTTTAGATAAAGATGTTATTATTACCCCTGTACTTTCATCATTTGCATGTATAAATTCATTATTACCAATATATAACCCTACATGACCAATTCTTGAATAATCATCATAAGCTTTAAATATAATAATATCTCCTAATTGCAAATCTTCTTTTGAAACTTCTTTTCCATCTTTTGCTTGCTCTCTTGATGACCTAGATACATTATATCCAAAATGTTTATATACATATTGCACTAAACCAGAGCAGTCAAATCCTGAAGGAGATGCTCCTCCATATACATATTTTGAACCTAAAAAGCTTTTTGCATATTCAACAATTTGAGATTGTATATTATTTGTGTTATCTTCTTTAATTTCTCTTGGTTCTTCTAAACTTCTTGAACTTATAGTTGTTTCTTCTACTTTTTCATCTGAAATTAAATTTTGTGCAACATATCCTGTTTTACCATTTACTTGTATTTTATACCATCCAGTTTCTTCTGCTATAATTTTTACCTCTGTATTTTGAGTTAAATTATCTATAATCTCTGCTGACATATCTGGTGCTTCTCTAAAATTAACATTTTCTTTACTTATATATCCTATTTTTTCAGTTGTCTCGTTTTGTTCTGTTTCCTCAGAATTATTTGTATTTTCTTCTGGAGTATCTTGTTGTTCATTATCTTCTTTATTTGTTTCTTCGCTATCTTGATTTTGTTCTTCATTTTGAGTTTGCTCTGTTTGTTCTATAAGGTTTTCTGTTCTTATCCAACCTAATATATTATCTTTACTTACATAAGCCCAACCATTTGTAACTTGAATAATATAAACATCTTCATTTTCTATATTTCCTATTACAGTTGTTCCTATCAATGGTAATATGTATATGTTTTGTTTTCCTTGTACTTTTTTATTTACATTTATCTCTAATTTTTTTTCTTCTGTTAAATTTGAATTTTCTTGATTTGTTTCAGTATTATTAGTATTATTTTCCTCATTGGTATTTGTTTGGTCTACTACTTGTGAATTTTCATCTTCATTTTTATCTTCTTCATTTGTTGTTTGTACATTTTCATCATCATTTGTTTCTACAAATTCACTACTTACATAACCTGTATATTCTTGATATTTAACCTTATACCAATCACCTTGTTTTTCAATTATTTCTACCTCATAATCTTGAGAAAGTAATGTTATAATTGAAGAATCTGTTGAAGGTTCTTTTCTCATTCTTACTGTTTCTGTAGTGACAACTCCTGTTGTTTGTGCATAATTATTACTTGTAAATATAAATGTAGTAATAAATGCAAAACTCATTCCCATTAGTATTTTTTTACCAAAATTCATATCCAAGAATTCTCCTTTTTAATTTACTGTCACGATTATATACTTAAAAATATTAAATGTCAAATACAAAATAAATATTTTGGAGATAAACTTTTACAAGTTTATCTCCATTTAATTTTATTGTAATTTTGGATATTCTCCATCTGTCCAAATCCATACACCATTAAAATCCCATCCAACATACTTTTCTTTATGATTTGTCATTTCATCAGTTGTTAATCCTGTTCCATAGGAACCTTCTTCCACTCCTGTTGTTTCCTTATTCCAATATGAACTTGTTATAGTTGAACTGCATGATATTAGTCCTCCTGTAATTGGTCCTGATGTTACTGTTGCTGTAACTTTTCCTATTGCATAACTTGTTTTTATTGTTCCTGAACCATATCCAATTAATCCTCCTACATAATCATATCCCTTTGTTTCTGCTGTAGAATAGCAATTCTGTACTGTTCCTCTATTATTATTTCCTAATAAACCTCCTACTGTTTCTGCTGTTGATGTTACTGTTCCTTCTGTATAACTTTTTTCTATCACTCCTTTTGTATCATTATGTCCAACTAATCCTCCCACATATGCATCTGTTCTATTAGGATACTTATTAGTTATTATTCCATTCGTACTTACCTTACTTATTGTTCCATTATTCCATCCTACTAAACCTCCTACATATACTCCAGTTCCTGTTATCTTATAATTTTCTAATTTTACATTTTCTATTTTTGCTCCCGTACTTAAACATCCAAATAAGCCTATATAATCATCGTTTCTATTTATTGTTATATTTTTTATTGTTTTTCCATTTCCATTAAAATTTCCTTTAAATTGATAATCATAGTTTCCTATTGGCGTCCAATTTGTTATTTCTTTTATTTCTACATTATCTACAAGTTCATAACAAGCTCCTAATTCATCATGCATTAAATTTAATTGTTTTTCTGTTGATATTTGGTATGGATTTTCTTTTGTTCCAATTCCTTTCATTAATGTATATCCATTTAAAATATTTTTCATACCTTGTGGCACACCAAAATCTTTTAAGTATGGACAAGTTTCTCCTTCTTTTATTTCCCATACACTATCAAAGTTCCATGTTGATGGATATAATATTCTTTGTGTTAATGCAGATAATAATACTGATGTTCCATATCCGCTTTCTTCCACTCCAGATGCTTCCTTACTCCAATATGAATCTGTTATAGTTGAACTGCATGATATTAGTCCTCCTGTAATTGGTCCTGATGTTACTGTTGCTGTAACCTTTCCTATTGCGTAACTTGTTTTTATTGTTCCTGAACCATATCCAATTAATCCTCCTACATAATCATATCCCTTTGTTTCTGCTGTAGAATAGCAATTCTGTACTGTTCCTCTATTATTATTTCCTAATAAACCTCCTACTGTTTCTGCTGTTGATGTTACTGTTCCTTCTGTATAACTTTTTTCTATCACTCCTTTTGTATCATTATGTCCAACTAATCCTCCCACATATGCATCTGTTCTATTAGGATACTTATTAGTTATTATTCCATTCGTACTTACCTTACTTATTGTCCCATTATTCCATCCTACTAAACCTCCTACATATACTCCAGTTCCTGTTATACTATAGTTTTCTAATTTTACATTTTCTATTTTTGCTCCTGTACCTATACATCCAAATAAGCCTATATAATCTTTACTTCCACCTGATATTGTCATATTACTTATTGTATATCCATTTCCATTAAAGTTCCCTTTAAATTGGTAATCATAATTTCCTATTGGTGTAAAGTTTGTTACTCCATTTAAGTCTATATCTTTTCCTAGTTGTACTGTTAATCCCGAATATGTTGTTCCATTATTTACTGATGTTGAAAATTCTTGTAATTCTTGTGCATTTGTTATTATTAAATTATTATTTTGTACACTTAGGTTTTCTACTTTATAAACATTTTCATTTTCTAGTTTATCTTTTGTTGTTATTATATATCCTCTTACATATTGAGTATATGGTGCTGATATTCTTTCCTCTACTCCTTGTTCTTCTTTTGTTCCTCCATAATCTGTGTCTCCTTTTAATACTGTAGATTGTGTTATTTCACCTGTTTTAGTTTCACTTATTAATTTTTCTATTTTTATACTTACAAGTCCTGATTTTTCATCTTTTACCTTTGCAGTTAAGGTTAATGTTTCTTCATCAAAGTTTACATCTTTTATTTCTGGTCCTTCATTGTCTATCATTGTTACCTCTAATGTTGCTGTTATTGTTTTTCCTTCATATTCCATTTGTGCATATATTGTACAATTTTCTGTTATTTCTTTACCTGTTGTATAATTTTCATAAGTATTTCCACCATCTATACTTATCTTCTTTGTTACACCTGATAGACTTGGCCAAGTTACTGTTACTGTTTTTGCTTTTGTATATATATCTGGGTCTGTTACATTTATTACTATTTCATCTTCATAACTTTCAAATGATTTTACCTCTATTTCTTGCTCTTTGTTCGTTACCTCTGTTTCATTTCCCGCTTTATCTCTTGCTATCATTGTTACTTTGTGTGTTCCTGCTTCTACTTCTTGGAAAGTATATTGTCCTGTTGTATTTGTTTTCCAATCTCCATCGTCTAATTTATATTTATATATATCTATTTCTGATTTTCCATATTCTGTTGTTTCATCTCCATCTTCTGTGGTTCCTTTTACTGTTATTGTTCCTAGACCTGCTGTTACCTCTTGTTCAAATGCTTTTGGTGGTATTTTATCTATATTTGTTATTTCTAAATTTCCTGATATTGTTTTTCCATTTGCTTTTGTTAGTCTTGCAAATACATTTGTGTTTTTAGTTACTTTTTCTTGTCCAGTATATGTTGCAAAATTTTCTCCTCTATCTAAACTTATTTCCTTTTTGTCGCTTTCTTCAT
>CANPWI010000037.1 GCA_947584125.1 uncultured Clostridia bacterium | reverse complement strand
GATAGTGGAACATTTGTTATTAATGGTGCAGAAAGAGTTGTAGTAAGCCAATTAGTTCGTTCACCAGGATGCTATTATGCATTCGAATATGATAAAACAGGTAAAAAATTGTTTACATCAACAGTAATGCCAATTAGAGGTGCATGGATTGAATATGAAACAGATTCAAATGACATATTCTATGCAAGAGTTGACAGAACAAGAAAAATACCAGTAACAGTACTTTTAAGAGCATTAGGAATTGAAACAGATGAACAAATTTTAGAATTATTTGGAGAAACAGAAAGTTTAAAAGCTACTATTCAAAAAGATACAATAAAAACAACAGATGAAGCGCTAATCGAAATATACAAAAAATTAAGACCAGGAGAATTACCATCAGTAGAAGCAGCAAGAAACCTATTTACAGGACTATTCTTTGACCATAGAAGATATGATTTAGCAAAAGTTGGTAGATACAAATTTAATGAAAAACTATGTTTAGCACATAGAATAACAAACCAAGTTGCATATGAAGATGTTATTAACCCTGAAACAGGAGAAGTATTAGTAGAAAAAGATAATATTATATCTAAAGAAATTGCAGAAGAAATACAAAATTCTGGAATTAATATAGTTGATGTAAAAGTTAACGATAAAAAAGTTAGAATTATAGGAAATGGAACAGTAGATATTACTAAAGTTATTGATATAGACTTATCAGATTTAAATATCAAAGAAAAAGTAAATTATGAGGTATTAAAAAACATCTTAGAAACAACAGATGAAAAGAATTTAAAACAAGTTATCAAAGACAGAATGGAAGAATTAGTACCAAGACATATAACAAATGAAGATATAATTTCTTCAGTAAGTTATTTACTAAACCTACAATATGGACTAGGAAAAGTTGATGATATTGACCATTTAGGAAATAGAAGAATTCGTTGTGTAGGTGAATTATTACAAAATCAATTTAGAATTGGTATGGCAAGACTTGAAAGAGTTGTTCGTGAAAGAATGACAATTCAAGATTTAGATGTTGTAACACCACAAACATTAATAAATACAAAACCAATTACATCATCAATTAGAGAATTCTTTGGAAGTTCTCAATTATCACAATTTATGGATCAAACAAACCCACTATCAGAATTAACACATAAAAGAAGAGTTTCAGCATTAGGACCTGGTGGTTTATCAAGAGAAAGAGCAGGATTTGAGGTTAGAGATGTTCATTACAGCCATTATGGAAGATTATGCCCAATAGAATCTCCAGAAGGACCAAACATAGGACTTATATCTGCAATATCATCTTTTGCTATAATAAATGAATATGGATTTGTTGAAACACCATATAGAAAAGTTGATCCAAAAACACATAAAGTAACAGATATAGTAGAATATATGCCAGCTGATGTTGAAGATGGACTAATAATTGCCCAAGCATCAGAACCAATTGATAAAGATGGAAACTTTATAAACAAAAAAATAAAAGTAAGACAATCAGATGATATAAAAGAAGTAGCACCAGAACAAGTTGACTATGTTGATGTATCACCACAACAATTAGTTTCAGTTGGTGCAGCAATGATACCATTTTTAGAGCATGATGATGCTCACCGTGCACTTATGGGAGCTAACATGCAGCGTCAAGCAGTTCCACTTCTAATACCTGAATCACCAATAGTTGGAACAGGTATAGAATATAGAGCAGCAAAAGACTCTGGAATTATGATACTTGCAAAATCAGATGGTGTTATACAAAAAGTAACAGGTGATGAAATTACATTAAAAGCAAACAATGGAAAAATTGAAACTTATAAACTTAGAAAATTCAAAAGAACAAATGGTGGAACATGTATAAATCAAAGACCAATAGTTGTTAAAGGTGAAAAAGTAAAAGCTGGAGATGTAATCGCAGATGGACCATCTACAGAAAAAGGAGAAATGGCGCTAGGTAAAAATGTAATTATAGCTTTTGCTACATGGGAAGGTTATAACTACGAGGATGCTATTTTACTAAATGAAAGACTAGTTAAAGAAGATGTATACACATCAATACATATAGAAGAATATGATTGCGAATGTCGTGACACAAAACTTGGACCAGAAGAAATAACAAGAGATATTCCAAATGTAGGTGAAGATAGCTTAAAAGATCTAGATGACAATGGAATTATTAGAATAGGTGCAGAGGTAAGACCAGGAGATATATTAGTAGGTAAAGTTACTCCAAAAGGAGAAACAGAACTTACAGCAGAAGAAAGATTACTAAGAGCAATATTTGGTGAAAAAGCAAGAGAAGTTAGAGATACATCATTAAGAGTTCCACATGGAGAAGCAGGAACAATAGTAGATGTTAAAATATTTACAAGAGAAAACTCAGATGAATTAGCACCAGGAGTTAATCAAGTTATTAGATGCTACATAGCTCAAAAAAGAAAAATATCTGTTGGAGACAAAATGGCAGGACGCCATGGTAACAAAGGTGTTATTTCTAGAATATTACCAGAAGAAGATATGCCATTTATGCCAGATGGTACACCAGTAGATGTTGTACTTAACCCATTAGGTGTTCCTTCTCGTATGAATTTAGGTCAAGTTCTAGAGGTACATTTAGGAGGAGCTGCAAAAGCTTTAGGATTTAAAGTAGCAACACCAGTATTTGATGGAGCAACAGAAAAAGAAATTACAGAACTTCTTGAAGAAGCAGGTCGTACACCAGACGGAAAAACAATTCTTTATGATGGAAGAACAGGAGAGCCATTTGATAAACCTATTACAGTAGGAGTTATGTATATGCTTAAACTACACCACTTAGTAGATGATAAAATACATGCTCGTTCAACTGGACCATACTCACTTGTAACACAACAACCTCTTGGAGGAAAAGCACAATTTGGTGGACAGCGTTTTGGAGAAATGGAGGTTTGGGCACTAGAAGCTTATGGTGCAGCTCATACCTTACAAGAAATATTAACTGTAAAATCAGATGATGTTGTAGGAAGAGTTAAAACCTATGAAGCAATTGTTAAAGGCGAAAATGTTCCAGAACCAGGAGTTCCAGAAAGCTTTAAAGTACTTGTAAAAGAACTTCAAAGTTTAGGACTTGATGTAAGACTATATTCACAAGATGATAAAGAAATAGAATTAAAAGAAAATATAGAAGATGGAATTGACTTTAACTTGCAAAAACATAAAGAAGAAGATGTACTAGTACAAGATGAAATTGATGATAACTATGTAGAAGAAACACTAGGAGATGACGAATTATTAGACGAAGATGCAGAATTATTTGACGAAGATGAGATATTAGATGATGACGATATATTAATGGATGACAGCGATTTAGCTCACGATAATATGCTTAATGATGAAGATATTTTAACAGAAGATGAGGAATAGAACTTATAATATAATTGAATATTATTTTTAGTAAATTATTAAAACTTTTACAAGATAGAATTGCTCAGCAGTGTATAAGTTTTAAGATTTACTAAAATCGTTTAAAAAACGGATTTATCCGTAAAATTCTTCAAATTGTGAAAGGGGCCTAAAATGGACGAATTAGAGGTTTTTGATAAATTAAAAGTAGGAATTGCATCAGATGAAAAAATAAGAGAATGGTCAAAAGGAGAAGTAAAAAAACCAGAAACTATAAACTATAGAACATTAAAGCCAGAAAAAGATGGATTATTCTGTGAAAAAATATTTGGACCAACAAAAGACTGGGAATGTCATTGTGGTAAATATAAAAGAGTAAGATATAAAGGAATTGTCTGTGATAGATGTGGAGTTGAAGTTACAAAATCTAAAGTAAGAAGAGAAAGAATGGGACATATAGAACTTGCAGCTCCAGTTGCACACATTTGGTATTTCAAAGGAATACCAAGTAGAGTAGCTTTAATGTTAGACATTTCTCCAAGAAACCTAGAAAAAGTTATATATTTTGCATCTTATATTGTTACAGATAAAGGTACATCAGGATTAATAAAAGCACAAGTATTAAGCGAAAAAGAATATGTAGAAGCAGAAGAAAAATATGGAAAAGGTTCTTTTAAAGCTGAAATGGGTGCAGAAGCTATTGAAAAATTATTAAAAGAAATTGATGTAGAAAAATTATCTGAAAAACTAAAAAAAGAAATAAAAAATGCTAGTGAGCAAAAAAAATCTAAACTAATAAAAAGACTAGATACAGTAGAATCATTTAGATTATCTGGAAATAAACCAGAATGGATGATTATGAATGTTGTTCCAGTTATTCCACCAGAGTTAAGACCAATGGTTCAACTAGATGGAGGAAGATTTGCAACATCAGACTTAAACGACTTATACAGAAGAGTAATTAACAGAAATAATAGATTAAAAAGATTACTAGAACTTGGAGCACCAGAAATAATTGTAAGAAACGAAAAAAGAATGTTACAAGAATCTGTAGATGCTCTAATAGATAATGGAAGACGCGGAAGACCAGTAACAGGAGCTGGAAACAGACCATTAAAATCATTATCAGATATGCTAAAAGGAAAACAAGGTAGATTTAGACAAAACTTATTAGGAAAAAGAGTTGACTATTCAGGTCGTTCAGTTATAGTTGTAGGACCAGAACTAAAAATATACCAATGTGGACTTCCAAAAGAAATGGCAGTAGAACTATTTAAACCATTTGTTATGAGAGAACTTGTTGGTAGAGGAATAGCACATAATATAAAAAATGCAAAAAGAATGGTAGAAAAATTAAGACCAGAAGTATGGGACATATTAGAAGAGGTTATTAAAGACCATCCAGTAATGCTAAACCGTGCGCCTACATTACATAGACTTGGTATCCAAGCATTTGAACCAATTCTTGTAGAAGGTAGAGCCATAAAACTACATCCACTTGTTTGTACAGCATTCAATGCAGACTTCGATGGAGACCAAATGGCAGTGCATGTTCCATTATCACCAGAAGCACAAGCAGAAGCAAGATATTTAATGTTATCAGTTAATAACTTATTAAAACCACAAGATGGTAAACCAGTAACTGTACCAACACAAGATATGATACTAGGAAGTTATTACTTAACAATGCAAATTGATGGAGAATTTGGTGAAGGTATGTACTTTAAAGATGAAGAAGAAGCTTTAATGGCATATCAAAATGGAGATGTAGGACTACATGCAAAAGTATTTATAAGAATCCATAAAGTTATAGATGGAGAAGTTAAATGGAAAAAAGTTGAAACAACAGTTGGTAGACTAATTTACAATCAAGGAATACCACAAGATATAGGATTTGTAGATAGAACAGACCCAGAAAATGCATTTGAACTAGAAATTAATTTCCCTGTAATAAAAAAGAACTTAGGAACTATAGTTGCAAAATGTATAAATAAACATGGACTAAGTCGTACAGCAGAACTTCTAGACTACATTAAAGAAACAGGATTCAAATATTCAACAAAAGGAGCTATAACAGTTAGTGTTTCAGATGTTACAGTTCCACAACAAAAACAAGCAATACTAGATGCAGCAGACCAAAAAGTTGATGAAATTATGAAACAATATAGAAGAGGTTTAATAACAGAAGATGAAAGATATAACTCTATAATCAAAGTTTGGGAAAAAGTTACAGATGATGTAACAGACGCCATGAAAGATAACTTTGAAGAATTAAACCCAATATATATGATGGCACAATCTGGAGCCAGAGGTAATATGAACCAATTAAGACAAATTGCAGGTATGCGTGGTCTTATGGCAAATACATCTGGTAAAGCCGTAGAAATACCAATTAAATCAAGCTTTAGAGAAGGACTAGATGCACTAGAATACTTTATTTCATCACATGGTGGTAGAAAAGGTCTAGCAGATACAGCATTAAGAACAGCAGACTCAGGATACCTAACAAGAAGACTAGTTGATGTAAGTCAAGATATTATTGTTAGAGAACACGATTGTGGTACAGACGAAGGAATAATTGTAGAAGACATTAAAGATGGAAACCAAATAATAGAAAAATTACAAGAAAGACTAGAAGGAAGATATGTTCTAGAAGAAATAAAAGACCCTACAACAGGAGAAATTTTAGTAGACAAAGAAACAATGATAACACCAGACTTAGCAGAAAAAATTGTAAAAGCTGGAGTTACAAGTGCTAAAGTTCGTTCACCACTAGGATGTAGATCAAAACATGGTGTATGTAGTAAATGTTACGGAATGGGACTTGCAACACATGAAGAAGTAAATATAGGAGAATCAGTAGGAATTATTGCTGCACAATCAATTGGTGAGCCTGGAACACAGCTTACAATGAGAACATTCCACCAAGGTGGTGTAGCTGGAGGAGATATTACACAAGGTCTTCCTAGAGTTGAAGAATTATTTGAAGCAAGAAAACCAAAAGGACTTGCTATAATTACAGAAATAAGTGGTGTTGTTAAAATTGTAGAAGACAAGAAAAAGAAAGAAGTTATAATAACATCTAAAGATGACTCTAAAACATATACAATCCCATTCGGATCTAAACTAAGAGTAAAAGATGGAGATGAGGTTAAAGCTGCAGATCCACTTACAGAAGGTTCAATAAATCCTAATGAAATATTAGAAATTAAAGGACCAGAAGGAGTATATAACTACTTAATTCAAGAAGTTCAAAAAGTTTATAGAAACCAAGGTGTTGATATTAATGATAAACACATAGAGGTTATAGGTAGACAAATGCTTAAGAAAGTAAGAGTAGAAGACAATGGAGAAACAGATATGTTTGCCGGTTCATTAGTAGATATGTATGAATTTGAAGATAAAAATAAAGAAGCGATTGCTGAAGGAAAGAAACCAGCAACAGGAAAGCGTGTACTTTTAGGAATTACAAAAGCATCACTTGCAACAGAAAGTTTCTTATCAGCTGCATCATTCCAAGAAACAACAAGAGTATTAACAGAAGCAGCAATAAAAGGAAAAGTAGATCCATTAATAGGACTAAAAGAAAATGTTATTCTTGGTAAATTAATTCCAGCAGGAACAGGAATGAATATCTATAAAAACATTCATATAAACACAGAAAAACAACTAGAAGAAACAACAAATACTGAAATATAAAAATAAAGTAAACAAAAGAAAAAGGGTATGTAAAAAAGCATACTCTTTTTCGAATTTATCAAAATAAAAATTTAAAAATACTAGGGAAAAGAGTATTACAAAGGATTTTTAAATATAACACAATAAAAAGAGAAAAACAAAGAAAAAATGAGTAAAACACATATAAACTAAGATAATTAATAAAAATGAGGTAATGTACTAATTGTTAAAAATAAAAAGTTAATATAAAATTTATTCATAAAATAAAAGGAGTATAAAATGAAAAAAATATTCGTATACTTAAGATCATCTGTAAAGCTTATATCCCTAATAGCTATAGCAATGGTTTTAATTATAGCAGCAGTAGTTTTTATATATAAACCAATATATAGTGTATCATTAAATGGAGAATTTATTGGATATAGCCAAGATAAAAGTAAATTACAAAAGAAAGTAAATGATTATATCAAGCAAGGGGACTCAGAAAATGTAGCATTTGTTCAGCTTGATAATTTACCAGAATATAAACTATGTTTATTAAAAAAAGGAATTGTAACAAATGATGATGAAATATATGAAAAAATAAAATCAACAGGAGTTACATATTATAAATATTATGCTATTGCATTAGACACAGAAGAAAAATTATATGTACAAAACTTTACTGATGCAGAAGCAGTTGTTGAACAATTAAAGCAAAAGAATAGTTCAAATAAAGATAAAGTTAATATAATAGAAAAATATGAAACTGAACTTGCAGAATTTAAAACTGTAGAAGATGCTGTATCAAATTTATATGTTGAACCAGCAAAAAAAGTTACAGTTGCTAAAACAAATACAGTAAGAGCAGGAAGTGCAACAAATAATACATCATCAAAAGTTGTAAACATTGGCATAAATTTTATAAAACCAGTATCAGGAACAATATCATCAAGATATGGTTCAAGATGGGGAACAACACATGGAGGAATAGACATTGCAGCGCCTTATGGAACACCAATTAAAGCTGCAGCAGATGGTGTAGTATCAAAAGCAGGTTGGAATAATGGGGGATATGGCTATTTAGTAGTTGTATCTCATGGAAATGGAGTAGAAACTTATTACGGACATTGCAGTTCTATTGCAGTTGCAGCAGGACAAAAAGTATCAGCAGGTCAAGTTCTTTCTTATGTAGGTTCAACAGGAGATTCATCAGGAAACCACCTACACTTTGAAGTAAGAGTCAATGGTGTTAGACAAAACCCACAAAATTATGTATATTAATAAATATCCCTCAGAAATCTGAGGGAATAATTTTTTATTCTAAGAGCAAATTTTATTATATTTTTATCTTGCGCAATATAAGAAGATATGTTATAATAAAAAGTATATTATGTAAATAAGGAGGATATAATGGAAAAGTTAGAATTATTTGGTAAATTTTATTTAGATACTGAAAAAGATATAATTATAAATTTATACCAACAAACCCAAGATGAATTAGACTATATAATAGAAACACCAAATCATCATACAGGAAATTTAATAACAAATCTTGCAAAAATATGCAATGTAGAAATTGTTAAAGATGAAAATGATATGAAAATAATAAAAGGAAAAATTGAAGCTTATATAAACGGTGAAAATAAACTTGTATACATATTTAGATTAAATGGAATAAAAATAGCAAATATATACGAAGATGGTACTATAGACCAAAAAGTTATTTTACCAGCAATGAATAAAACATTTATGTCACAAACAAAAAATTATGATTTACCAATAGAAAAAACTTTAACCAAATTATATATCCCTAAAAAAATAAAATTTAGAACTGACTTACATACACATATTCATGCTAACTTATCATCAGATAATTTAATTGCATTAGGAATAAAACATCAAATAAAATATCCATTATACTATATAAAAAAATTAGGATTAAAACTAACTCAAAATCAATATATAAACATAATGAAACAAAGAGAAATAATAGAAAAAAATTATTTACATAGCGAATTAGCTGGAAAAAAATTAATTAGAAAAATAGATGACGAAACATATATAAACTTTGCCGATTTAATACTAAATAATGAAGAAAACATGAAGGAAAACATTGATAAAATAAGAAATAGTTTAGTATTAATGAAAGATGGGCAAGCAGTATTTACAAACCTTGAAAAACTTTATCTATATAGATATGTATTTTCAAAAGGAAAAATATCAGAAGAACATATAAAAATAGATGAAGACAAAGTAAACAAAATACCAGAAAAAGACATAAAACAAACATTACTACAAATGTTAGAAGATAGTAAAAAAGAAGAATATGCAAACAATACATTATTACAAGATAAGCTATTATGGGTAGCAAGAGAATATCAAAAACAAGGTATAGAATATGCTGAAATTTCTGTAACATGGATTGTTAGTAAAGGATTACAAGGTGCAACAATACTAAAAGAATTACATGAAATATTACCAAAAATAGAAAAAGAAACTAAAGTTAAACTTAGATTTTTAGGTTCACTTAGTAGAACATTAATGACAAGTACACAATTAGTTGAAGGAGTAGAGGTAATAAAAGCTGCAGCAAAAAGTCCATATATTGTTGGAAGCGATATTATAGGCGAAGAAATAAATGATATTAGAAACTTTAAATCAATAATAAAAGAACTAGTAGAATTCGCAATTAAAGAAGATAATGGATTTACTGTAAGAATACACGCAGGAGAAAATGATGCATATAGAGAAAATGTAAAAAGAGCTATTGAATGTGTAAAAGATGCCGTACCTAAAGGTGAAAAAATGCCAAGATGTAGAATAGGTCATGGATTATATGGAATAGATTTAAACACAGAAGATGGAAAAAAATTATTAAAAGAAATGAGAGATTTAGGTATTATATTAGAATTTCAATTAACATCAAATGTAAGATTAAACAACTTAAATAAAATAGAAAATCATCCAATAAAACAATACTTAAACAATAATGTAAAATGTGTACAAGGTACAGATGGACATGGATTTTATGGTACAAACTGTATGGAAGAACAAATAGCACTTCAAAATGCATTAGATTTATCTGAAGAACAATTAATGTTTATGAGAAACACTGAAATAGAATTAACTAAAAAGAATGATGAATACTTTGAAAAGAAACAAAAAGAATTTGAAAAATGGTTAAATGGTAGAGATATTATAGATGCAATTATAGAACAAGAAGAAGAAAACATTAAAAATAGTAAAGAGATAAAACTACTAAATAAAAATAAATTAGAATCAAAAGAAGTATTTAAAGAAAAAATAGTAAAATTACCAGAAGATAAATTACCAGTAATAATAGCAGGAGGAAGTTTTAATTCAGATGGTAGAGAAACTAAATTAACAGAAGAAGGAAAGAAAATATTAAGAGAATTAATAACAAAATTAAATAGTGAAAAAGCATACTTTGTTATAGGCCACAAAATGCAAGGATACGAAAAAGCAATAGTAGATATATCAAAAGAAATGAATAAAAAATTTGAAATAAATGCAATAGTACCAAAAAAAGTATCAGAAGAAATAAAAAACACTCTACTAGATAATGATGTAAATGGAGTATGTATTTCAACTGAAAGTGAAGAACTAGGAATATACAAAAGCTTCAACTATGAAATATTTGAAAGAAGAAACTCTGTAGTAGTTGCATTTGATGGAAATTCACCCGTTTCAAATTTAGTACAAGAAGCAAAAAACGGAAAAGGAAAAGCAAAAATATATGTAAATTCTAATGTAGATGTATTAAAACAAAAAGCAGAATCATTAGAAGGATATGTTATCCCATTTAATAATTTAGAAAGCATAACAGATAGCATATTAAAAGAACATCCAGAAATTGCAAATGAAAACAATAAAGTAGTATAAAGAGCAAATGTGCATATTTATAAAATTGGTCAATGGAAATATTTCCATTGACCATAAAATGTGCATTTTTTGCTTGACATTTTTAATAATATTTGATATTATTGTAAATACTTAATTAACATATATGCAGGTATAGTTTAGTGGTAAAACATAACCTTGCCAAGGTTAAGTTACGGGTCCGATTCCCGTTACCTGCTCCAAAAAAAGTTCTAAAATAAAAATACAATCATATAATATTAATGTAAATAAAAAATGGCGTTGTAGCCAAGTGGTAAGGCACGAGTCTGCAAAACTCTGATTCGGCGGTTCGAATCCGCCCAACGCCTCCAAATGTGCGATGTATTCACATCGCAATTAATAATTAATAGTGAATAATGAAGAATGAATAATCTCTAACTTATAGAGAAGCACATTTGGAATTATTCACTATTCATTATTAACTCTTCATTATTCATTAAATTTCTATTTTTTGATTTTTATCTTTAAAGGAGTTTTTATTCTATGAAAAATAACCCATTATTAGAACAATCTTTAAATTTCGCATCTGAAATTATTAAATTGCAAAAGTTTTTATTAAAAGAAAAGAAAGAAACAATTATTTCAAAACAAATTATTAGAAGTGCTACAAGTATAGGAGCAAATATTAATGAGGCAAATTATGCAAGTAGCAAACCTGATTTTATTTCAAAATTACATATTGCTTTGAAAGAGTGTGCAGAAACAGAATATTGGATTAGATTACTTGAAAAATCTGATTTTATTAATT
>CANPWI010000036.1 GCA_947584125.1 uncultured Clostridia bacterium | reverse complement strand
AAGGGGACGGTTTGCTAAACCGTTAGGGTTGCGTAAGTGGCCGCGAGGGTTCAAATCCCTCAATCTCCGCCAGAAAATAATATAGAATAATTGAATTCTATATTATTTTTTTAACAAATAGGTGAAACCGAATGAAATAAAAAAGGAGTTGTAGTATATGAAAAATAAAGTTGAACCCAAAACATTAACTGGATTTATGGAATTGTTACCAGAAAAACAAATATTATTTAATAATATGGTTGATATTATTAGAAGCACATATGAAAAATTTGGTTTTTTACCTATAGATACACCAATAATAGAATCAGCTGAAATATTACTTGCAAAAGCTGGAGGAGAAACAGAAAAACAAATATATAGATTTGAAAAGGGTGAAAATGATTTAGCTCTTAGATTTGATTTAACTGTTCCACTTGCAAAATATGTATCTATAAATCAAAATAATATTACATTTCCTTTTAGAAGATATCAAATTGGAAAAGTTTATAGAGGAGAAAGACCACAAAAGGGTAGATTTAGAGAGTTTTACCAATGTGATATTGATATTATTGGAGATGGAGAATTAAATATTATAAATGATGCTGAAATACCAAGTATAATATATAATGTTTTTTCTAGATTAGGATTTAGTAATTTTACAATTCATTTTAATAATAGAAAAATTTTAAATGGATTATTTGAAGAATTAGAATTAAAAAGTAAAACTACTGATATTCTTAGAATAATTGATAAAATAGAAAAAATAGGTAAAGAAGCAGTTATAAATGAGATAGAAAAAATAGGTGTTGATAAAGAAAAAATAGAAAAAATAATCGATTTTATATCAATTACAGGTAATACTGATGAAAAAATAGAAAAATTAAAATATTTAAATATTTCTAATGAAGAATTTAATATTGGTATAAATGAATTAGAAGATTTAGTAAATTATATGAGATTATTTAATGTACCAGATGAAAATTTTGAACTTGATTTAACAATAGCTAGAGGTTTAGATTATTATACAGGAACAGTATATGAAACATTTTTAAATGAATATAAACAATTAGGCAGTGTATGTTCTGGAGGAAGATATGATAATTTAGCAGAATTTTATACTGACAAAAAATTCCCAGGTGTAGGAATATCTATAGGATTAACAAGATTGTTTTATCAATTAAATGAATTAGGTATTTTAACAGATGGAGATAAGTCTATTGCTAAGGTTTTAATTTTACCAATGGATGATAATATTGAAATGTGTATAAAAGTTGCAAATACGCTTAGAGAAAATGGAATAAATACAGAAATTTATACAAATAATAATAAAAAAATAAAAGCTAAATTTAAGTATGCTGATAAATTAAATATACCTTATGTTATTGTTATAGGGGAAGATGAAATAAAAAATAATACAGTAACATTAAAAAATATGGAAACAGGAGAGCAAGAATCATTAAGTGTACAAGATGTAGTTTTAAAAATTAAAAAAACCTAAGTTATAATACTTAGGTTTTTTCTTATATAAAATTTTTTTAATAATTACAATATTATAAATTTTTTTTATTTATTTAAAGGTATTGTAATATTAAATACTGTACCTTTTCCTTGTTCAGATTCGAATGTTATATTTCCATTAAAGTGTGCTTTAATATTAGAGTAAGACATAAATAATCCAAGACCTGTACCGTTTTTTCCTTTTGTTGTAATCATTTCCTTAAATAGTTTATTTTGTACCTCGCTAGACATACCCATACCGTAATCTATAACAGAAAATACAATGTTATTGTTATCTTGAGATACAACAAGTTCAACAGATTGATTTGGTTTTCCATTATAGCTTTGTATAGAATTAGAAACCATATTATTTAGTACCTGTACTAAACTATTTATATTACCATATAGTTTTAGTTCATTATCTACATTAAGTGTAATATTTAATTGAGTTAAAGAATTTTTTAATTCATGTTTCATTAATATATCTACTTGTTTTATAAGTTCCCCAACTGTAAAGTATTCTTTTATATCTCCAGATGATGTAACAGCTTGACCTTTAACTGCAGTAATAATATCTGACATATATTCTGTGTAATTCTTAATTTTATCTATCCATGTTTTCATATCATTTGCAATTTCATGATGATCTTCAACGGTAACATCTGAATCTCCAACAGAAATTTCATATTCTTTTATTAAATCTTTTAGACCTTCAGTTGCACCTGATATAGACATTATAGGTGTTTTTAAGTTATGAGCAATACCACCAATCATTTGACCAAGTGATGCAAAACGCTCTTTTTCAATAAGCATATCTTGATTTTCATGCAATTTTGCAATATTTTCTCTAGTTATAGTTTTTATATTATTAAATGCTACTGTAAGTTCTCCAATTTCATCATTTGATAGAATAGGAAGATTATTGGTATCTATTAAATTTCTTTTTTTAGCTATGTCAGATAGATTTTGAGCTATTTCGCTTACATTTCTACTTATATTTTTACACCATATATATATTATTATTGTGTATATAGCCATAGCAATTATCGTAATACTAATGAAGAACATACTAAGTTCTAAATTTGTTGTTGTATATTTAAATCCGAAATATCCGGTTTCACCATTAGCAAATGTTAATTGTTTAACATATCCTTCTTCAGCAACTCCATAATATTCATAAACTCTACCAGATGTTTGGTCAAGGTATGTATTAGCATATTTTATAAAGAAATCAGATAGTTTTCCAGATTCAGAAGAACAAACTGTTTCTGAATTTGTGTATATAAAATAGTAATCAGAGCTATTTTTTAATGGAATATTATTCAATTCTGCTTTTAAATCCTCTACACTATTCCAGTTAGTGTTAAAATTGTCTAAATATATTTTATAATAGTAATAATTACTTTCTCCTATAGAATTACATACTCTAGAATATCCCAATAAAGTAATTGTAATAATTATTACTAGGAAGAATGGTAATAAGTTAAATAGCAAGCTCATATAAAATTTTGTAGGATTTTCAATATCTGTAAAATCATTATAAATTTGATAAGTTGATTTTATTACCTCATTTAAATCATTTCTAATTAAAACATTTGAAATGATAATAACAACCATAAAAAATGAAAAATATACTAATAAAAATTTAAAACATAAATCAACTTGTGCATTCAAAGAGAAAAATAATACTAGTAATATAAATATAAGTAATACAACTTGTGTTAATGTTAATTTAAAATGCATATTTAAACACTTTGAACGAATTTTATTAATTTCTTCAAAGGACAGAGATTTCTTATCTTTTTTTATATATTTGAAAATATCTCTAAATAATATTTTAATCATAATAATATAAAGAAATATATATAAACTGCCCAAAGAAAGATACTGCATTGTATGTGAAAAAGGTTCTATTTGACTTTGAAAAACAGCTTCCTCTGAATTAGGTGGGTAGTTTAATAGCAAAGGAACAAGTTGACTCATAAGAAATATTACTATAATTTGTAGTATAATAATTTTTGCATAAATTTTAAATTTAAAATGCTTCATAATTAAAATCTCCTTGTTTTATAATTTTTTCTACATATTCTGCTGAAATTTTATTCCAATTAAAGTTTAGGTTATTTAAAATTTTTATAGTAGTATCATTTTTTGATGGTGTTTCCATATATCCTGAATATTTTAATTCATTTAATAAATGAGTATCATAAACATTATCTAAATCAATTATATTATTTATAAGTTCATCATCAGAAATTACTGATAAAGAAATATTTGCTAAATTAAAGAAATCTTTTAATGTAATATAATAATTATTATAAATATGATATATTGTTTGAGAATTTTTATTTTCAAGCAATAAAACAATAGACTTTGCACATAAATCAACAGGACTTAAATCAAATTTATATTTTTCTAAACTATTAGTAATAGAATGAGTTTTTAATAATGTATGAATTTTACAAATAAATGCATTATCATTATAATTTGTTTGAAATACTCCATCAGATAATCTTGGCATAATATTTCCTAGTCTAAATATTTTTGCATTTAAATTGTTATTTTCTATTTCTTTTAAAACCTCACATTCTGCTTGATATTTTGTGTACATATAAACTTGATTTTTAAATTCTTGATTTATATTAATTGAGTTTTCATCTATAAATTTAATATCATTTGTTTTACAAAGACCACCAACAGATAATGTAGATACATAAGCTAAACTTGAGTTTGAGTCTTTGCAAAATTTAATTATATTTTTAGTAGCTAATACATTTGCATTATAAAAATCTTTATATTTTCCAAAATGTTTTACTTTTGCACCACAATGTATAACTGTAGTTATTTTTTTACAAACATCATTATAAATTTCATTAGATAAATTTAAATTATCATAAATAAAATCTCCATCTAGTATAATAACTTTATTTTCTATTAAATTATACAAGTCTTTTTCAAAGAAATTATTTTGTATATCTTTTAATCTTTCTTTTGGTGATTTATTATTTTTTTCTCTAATTAGACAATAAATTTTTTCAACATTTTTATTAACTAAAAGTTCTCGTAATATGTGTGTCCCTAAGAAACCTGTTGTTCCTGTTAATAATATATTTGATAAATCATAATTAAAAGATTTATTTATTATTTTAACATCAATGAAATTATTATTATAACAATCAATGCTTGAATTGTTAGAGATTTTCTCAGATAATTTTTCTATTGTAGGATAATTTGTAATATCTTGTATATTGATATTATATTTATATAATTTACTAGTTAATGCCATTGTACTTAGAGAGTCTAAATTTAAATCAACTGAAAAATCATCATCAATAGAAATATTATCTAATTTTGTAATTTCTTTTACATATAATAAAATTTCTTTTTGTAAATCAGTTTTAGGTTCTAAAATTTCCTTTTTACAAGAATTAATATTAATAGGTGGTAATTTTTTCTTTTCTATTTTTCCATTAATATTAAGTGGTAATTTGTCTAAAATTGTTATGTATGAAGGAATCATATAATTTGGTAAACAACCTTTTAAATAATCTTTTAATATATTTACATTAATGTTTTCATCAGATGAAATGTATGAACAAATATATTTATTATCATTAATATTTGAAACTATTGTAATTGATTCTTTAATATTAGGATAAGTTAATATTTTAGAATCAATTTCACTAAGTTCTATTCTAAAACCACGAATTTTTACTTGATTATCTATTCTTCCAATAAAATCTATACTTCCATCTGGTAATAATTTTACTAAATCTCCAGTTTTATATAAACTTCCAGTACCATAAATATTTGGTATAAATTTATCTTTATTTAAATCAGGTCTATTTAAGTATCCAGTACTTACTCCATCTCCACCTACCCATAATTCTCCTGCAGAATTAATAGGTGAAAGACCTCCTTGTTTAGATACAACATAACAAGATGTGTTAGAAATAGGGTATCCGTATAGGAATAGTATCATAACTATCTTTTTCTACATAATAGTAAGTAGAAAAAGTTGTATTTTCAGTTGGTCCATATACATGAACTAAATTTAAATTTGGATTAGCATCTTTTACTATTTTCATATGTTTTTTAGATACCGCTTCTCCACCAGTTAACAAATATTTTAAATTTCTAAACATTAATGCATTTGCTTCACAGAATTTATTAAATAATGCAGTAGTTAAAAATAAAGTTGTGATATTATTTTTTATTATATATTTTTCAAAAAAAACTGGGTTTAATAAATCAGATTTTTTAAGCAAATATAATTCTAATCCATTTAATAAAGCACCCCATATTTCAAATGTACAAGCATCAAAAACAATAGAACCAGTTTGAAGAATTTTATCTTGCTTACTAAATTTTATATAATTTGTATTTTTAACTAATCTAACAATACCTTGATGAGTAATTAATACTCCTTTTGGTTTTCCAGTAGACCCAGAGGTATACATTATGTAGGCTATATCAGTAGTAGAATTACTAGTAGTTATGTTTTCGCAAGTATTATCATATATTGATGTTGTAGATAAATCTATAACGAAATTTGGCAAATTATAATTTAATTCTGATAAAAATTGATTACAGGTTAAAATGCATTTTGCATTAGAATCTTGTAAAATATATTCTACTCTATCATTTGGATAAAGAATATCTATTGGAAGATATATTGCACCTATTTTTAGAATTGCTAAAATAGATATAATTGCTTCTAAAGATTTATCCATGAAAATTGCAACTACATCTTGAGATTTAATATTTTGGTTAATCAAATAATTTGCTAAACAATTAGCTTTATCATTTAATTCTTTATATGTTAAAGATATATCTTCAAATATTACAGCTGTTGAATTTGGATTTAAAGTAACTTGTTCATTAAATAACTCTATAACATTTTTATTTCTTGGATAATTTGTAAAAGTATTATTAAATTCTTTTAATATTAAATCTTTTTCATCAGATGTTACAATTTCAATATTTTTTATTAATTTATCATTATCTTCTAATACTTGATTAATTATAGTAAAAATTCTATTATTAATATCTATTATTTCTTTTTCATCAAACTTTTCTGTTTTATAATCATAGTAAATATCTAATGTTCCAAGATTGTCCATATCATAAAAATGAATTTCTAAGCTGTCTGAAATATTATTATTAAATAACCAGTTAGTTTTATAATTTATATCTGAAGATTCATGGTTATCTCTAGCATTTTGATATGAAAGAGCAATATCATACAAATTATTAACATTAGAGTAATTTTTCTTTATATCCTCAAGTAATGTTTGATAAGGATATTTTTGATGTCTAAATATTGACATTTGAAGTTTAGAATTATTAATTACAAATTCTGAAAAACTTTTACCAGCATCTATATTAAATGAAAAAGGAACAGTACTAATAAACATACCAGCTGTATGTTTCTCACTAAAATTACTTCGATTTAAAATAGGAGCTGCTATTGTTACATTCTCTAAATTATTAATTTTTGATAAATATATTGAGTAAATAGACATTAAAAATGTAAATATAGATAATTTATTTTTTGTACAAAAATCTTGTATTTTATTATATATTTGTTTATCTAATGTAAAAATTTTTCTAACTGCTTTTGTACTTTTTTCGTTATTTTTATATAATTTTACAGTAGCAATTTCAGGTTCATAATTAAATATATTATTCCAAAATTCTTTATCAGTTTCAAATTTTGTACTTGATAAATATTTATTTTCATTTTCAATATAATTTAAGTATGATGGATTTTTATCTAAATCTATTTTTTCATTCTTTAATAATTTACTATATATATTCATTGTTTCGTCAATAAATAAACTCATAGTCCATGCATCAGAAACAATATGATGAAATGTTACTTGTAATCCACCAGTTTTATCAGGAAATCTGAATAATGTAAATTTAAATAAATCAGAATCAATTAAAGTAAAAGGTGTATTAACTGTATTTTGAGTTAATGTGTGAAGTTCAGTATCATCTTTTACATTAACAATAGGAATATTAAATTCTTTATAATCACTAATATATTGCTTTACATTTCCTTCATCAGTTAAAATTAAGTGTAATCTAATTGCATCATTCTTTTGTATATATATATTTAAAGCCTTTTCTAACTTTTCAAAATCTACAGTTTCATTTATTAATATTGTACCTGAAATATTAGCAATACTTGTGCCATTATAATATTGCTCAGTAAGCCATATTCCTTTTTGTGGATTTGTTAAATCATATAAATTTTTCATTTGATATTAGTCCTTCCTAAGGTAAAATTTAGTTGTATAAAATTGTAATTTTACCACATTAAATTTATACTGCAATTATATACTTAACACATATAAAAAGCAAATAAATTTATATAAAAAATCGAAAAATGTTTTTTTATAGATTCTATGAAAGAAATCTTATTAAAAACTCTAAAGTATGAAAAAGAAAATATTGGAAATAATTAAGATAAATATTATGGAAAAAGGCAGGTATTATGAAGGAAAATTATAAGGTTAATAAAGCAAAGAATTTATTTGAAGCATTAGTTGTTGTAATTGTAATTGCAACAGTTAGTATTATTATTTACGATATGTATATGAATATAGAGGTAAATAACTATAGCAAAGAAAATAAACAAGATGTTACCCTAGAAAGAATGGTACAAGCAGACGAAATTGAAGGAAACAATATAACAGATGTTATAGAAAATGTTAGTAATGCAGTTGTAGGAATATCTAAATTAGAAGACAATGGTTTTTCTATATTTTCAACCAATAGTGCAGAAACTTTAGGATTAGGTACAGGTATAGTTATTTCAGAAGATGGATATGTTTTAACAAATGAGCATGTTTCAGGAAATAAATATAGTAATTGTTATGTAACAACAAATGATGGAGAAGAACTAAAGGGCACAGTAATTTGGGCAGATGACAGTTTAGATTTATCAATAATAAAAGTAAATAAATTTGGTATGAGTTATGCACAATTAGGTGATTCAAGTGCTATTAAAGTTGGACAAAATGTATATGCAATAGGAAATCCAATAGGATTTGAGTTTCAAAGAACTGTAACAAAAGGAATAATTAGTGCAAAGGATAGAGCAATTAAAGTAGAAGAAGGCGTATATATGTCCGATTTAATCCAAACAGATGCAACTATAAATCCAGGAAATAGCGGAGGTCCATTAATATTAGAAACAGGAGAAATTATTGGTATTAATTCAGTTAAAATATCTTCTGCTGAGGGGATAGGTTTTGCAATTCCAATAAATGTAGTAAAACCTATTATAAAAAAATTAACAGAAAATGAGGAATTTAATGAAGCAAGTATTGGAATATTTGCTTATGATAAAAATGTAATTCCATACTTAGATTCAAATATTAATTTTGAAAATGGTATATATGTAGCAGATATAAAAAAAGCAGGTCCTGCAGAAAAATCAGGAATTAAAGTTGGAGATATAATTACAAAAATAGATGGAAAAGTGTTAAATAAAATGAATGATTTAAGAGAATATATATATACCAAAAGTCCAAATGATGAAGTAGTTTTAAGTGTGATAAGAAATAAAAAGGAAATAGAAATAAAAGTAAAATTAGGTTCAAGAAGTTAATTAAATTGTTAGAAAAATTTTAGATACTATTATTACAAATTTATATAAAAATAAGAATAATATTATAATCAATTCGTATTAAATAATATTGAAATCATTTTATATAAAAAAATAATAAAAAATAATATAAAAAATCAATTCATATTAAAAAAAATATATAATTAAAAATGCGCCTTGAAAGTAAATTTTATTAGAAATTCTTTATTAATTTTATGGAAAGAGTTCAAGGTAACTTGGAAGGGTGCCATAAAATTGATTTAGAATTTCTATAAAATTTAGCTTGAACTAGCATTTTTCTAATTTATATATTTTTTTTAAATGAATTGATTTAAAAATTTATAAAATTATAAAATTATAAATTATAAATTATAAATATTATTTTCTAAACAAAGTTTAGCTCTTTTTGCACTTTTTTCATCAGAATTTAATGCATTTTTAATAAAATCTGGATGAGTTATTAAAAATTCTCTCATTGTTTCATCTGGATTTTCATAAAATTTATTAAGCATTTCTAATTGTGTATTATTAATTATATTCATTTTTAATGCCTTAGTAAATAAAGATGGGTCTATATTTACTAAGGATAAAGATTTTACACCTACATCTTCTAAAACTTTTGCTCCTCCTTGCATTCTATCAACTGCTACTAAACTCCATACAATTTCTGCACCTAAGTTTTTAATAGCTGGAATCCAAGCACGAATATAACTAGATGCTTGATTTAGTAAATCTGCAATATGAAGCACTTTTTTTCCTTCTAATTTAGATACAATTTTATTATCAGAAAAGTCATAATTACTAACTATAACAGATAAATCTTTACATATTGTAATGTGAGGTTTATTTAATAGATAAGCTAATATATTAGAAAAGTACCAATCTCTTCTTTCTCCACCTGAAATATAATCTACTTCAGAAATATCAATGTTATTTTCTATGTAAGCCTTCATTTGATTAATAACATCATTATAAATAGAATTTGTATCATATTGTTTTTTTACCTCTAAAAATAAATTTTTTGGTATATCAATAGGATTAGAATTTGCAAGTTGATAATCAATATAATTTAAAAAGTTATTTGCTTCTTCTTCGCTCCCATATAAAAATTGTGCATTAATAAAGTATGGACCAATTTTGCCAGAAGTGTACCAAAAAGGCTTTTCATCAGGGCAAATTTTAACTGCATTTGTTTCAAATAAATATGACATTATATCAGACATAAAAAATCCTCCTAAAATATAAATTTCATTTTGTATATAATAAAATAAAATTAAAATAAAGTCAATGCTTTGATTAGTTCATATAGTAAAATAATTTTTATATTATTGATATTAATAAAGTATTGAAAAAAATAATTAATAATGATAATATATTAGAAATTAGAAAGGAGTTTTTATATGTCTATATTATTAAAAAATGGAAATGTATTAGATTATGCTACAAAAACACAAGAAAAATTAGATATTTTAATTGAGGACGGAAAAATTAAAAAAATTGCTAAAGAAATAAATGATAATGCAGATGAAATTATAGATGCAGAAGGTTTATTTATTATGCCAGGAATGATAGATATGCATTGTCATTTAAGAGAACCTGGATTTGAATATAAAGAAACTATAGAAACTGGAAGTAAAAGTGCTGTTAAAGGAGGATTTACTACTATTTGTCCAATGCCAAATACGAATCCTACACCTGATAGCACTATTGTTTTGGAAAAAATTATAAAAGAAGCTAAAAGAGTAAACCTTTGTAATGTATTACCTTATGCTAGTGTAACAAAGGGTGAAAAGGGAGAAGAGTTAGTTGATTTTAATGTATTAAAAAATTCAGGAGCAATAGCTTTTTCAGATGATGGAATGCCAGTTGTAAACAGTAGAATTATGAGAGAGGCAATGATAGAAGCAGATAAATTAAATACTTTTGTTGCATCTCATTGTGAAGAAAAAAGTGTAGCTGATGGTGCAATTAATGCTGGAAAAGTAGCTGATACATTAGGAGTAAAAGGAGTTTTACCTGAGGCAGAAGAAATAATGGCAGCAAGGGAAATTGTAATTTCAGAAACAAATAAAGTAAGAGGTCATATATGTCATATAAGTACGGAAACATCAGTTAAAATGATAAGAGATGCTAAAAAAAGAGGAGTAAAAGTTACTTGTGAAACTTGTCCACATTATTATAGTTTTACACAAGATGAGGTACTTGAATCTGGAACAAATGCAAAAATGAATCCTCCTTTAAGAGAAGAAAAAGATAGAAAAGAGATTATAGAAGGTTTAAAAGACGGAACAATAGATGCAATAATAACTGACCATGCTCCACATTCTGAAGAAGAAAAACAAAAAGAACTTTCAAAAGCTCCAAATGGAATAATTGGATTTGAAACAGCTCTTTCAGCAACTATTACTAATTTAGTAGATAAAGGACATATAACATATTTAGATATGGTAAGATTAATGTCATATAATCCTGCGAAGTTATTAAATTTAAAAACGAAGGGACAAATAAAAGAAGGATTTGATGCTGATTTAACAATATTTAATCCAAATACAGAGTATATTTATACAAAAGAAAGTATAGTTTCAAAATCAAAAAATACTCCTTTTATTGG
>CANPWI010000035.1 GCA_947584125.1 uncultured Clostridia bacterium | reverse complement strand
AAAAAATTTTTCAAAAATTAATGCATTTAATATATAATATATGATAGAATATAGAAGAAAAATTATATTAAGGAGAGTGCATAAAAAAATGGATGAACAAGTTAAGTATAAGCGTATTTTACTAAAGTTAAGTGGAGAAGCATTAGCAGGAGATAAAAAAACAGGAGTTTATGCAGAGGTAATAGGAAATATATGTGATAAAATTAAAGAGGTAGTAGAATTAGGAGTAGAGGTTGCAATTGTAGTTGGTGGAGGAAATTTCTGGCGTGGAAAATATGGTCATGAAATGGAAAGAACAACATCAGATTATATGGGAATGCTTGCAACTATTATGAATGGATTAGCATTACAAGATTGTTTAGAAGCAAGAGGTATACCAACAAGATTACAAACATCAATAGAAATGAGAGAAATAGCTGAACCATTTATAAAAAGAAAAGCTATTAAACATTTAGAAAAAGGAAGAATTGTAATATTTGCAGGAGGAATTGGAGAACCATATTTTACAACAGACACAGCTGGAGCTTTAAGAGCTGCAGAAATAGAAGCAGATGTTATATTAGTTGCAAAAACAATAGATGCTGTATATTCAGCTGATCCAAAAATAGATAAATCTGCTGTAAGATATGATGAAATTACATATCTTGACATTTTAAATCAAGATTTAAAAGTAATGGATTCAACAGCTACATCATTATGTAGAGATAATAAAATTCCACTTGTAGTATTTGGAATTAGCGAGCCAGAAAATATTGTTAAAATTATAAAAGGTGAAAAAATAGGAACATTAGTAAAAGAATAATAAAAAAGATAGAAAGGAATTGATAATATGGATTTTAATCAAATAGAAGAAAAAATGAATAAAACAATTAGCGTTTTGGAGGAAAACTTTTCAGAGGTAAGAGCTGGTAGAGCTAATCCTGCAATTTTAAATAAGGTAAAAATAGATTACTATGGAACACCAACACCAATAAATCAAGTAGCTGGAGTTTCTGTTCCAGAAGCTAGATTAATAGTAATTCAACCATGGGATTTAAGTGTGTTAAAAGATATAGAGAAAGCAATTATTGCTTCTGATATTGGCTTAAACCCAAATAATGATGGAAAAGTTATAAGACTTGCTTTCCCTGAATTAACAGAAGAAAGAAGAAAAGAATTAGTAAAAGAAATAAAGAAAACAGCAGAAGAATCAAAGGTTGCAATTAGAACAATAAGAAGAGAAGGAATGGACGAAGCAAAAAATATGCAAAAAAATAATTTAATGACAGAAGATGAGTTAAGAGATGCAGAGGATAAAATTCAAAAAATAACAGATAAAAAAATTGAACAAATTGATTCAATTTTAGCAAATAAAGAAAAAGAAATCATAAACATATAATAAGTAGGATATAAAAAATATGGGGGTACAATAATGGAGTTTAAAGAGGAATTAAAAAACTATGTATCTATAGTAAATAGCGAATTAGAAAAAAATTTAAAAAGTAAAGATTGCCCAGAGGGAATTCTTAACGAATCTATGGAATATAGTTTAATGGCAGGAGGAAAAAGGATAAGACCAATATTAATTCTAGCTACATATAAACTTTTTAAAGATAATTATAGTGTATGTTTTCCTTATGCTGTAAGTATGGAAATGATCCATAATTTCTCTTTGATACATGATGATTTACCTGGAATTGATAATGATGATTTTAGACATGGAAAACCTACAAATCATAAAAAATTTAATGAAGCAACTGCAATACTTGCAGGAGATGCTTTACTAAATAATGGATATATGATTATATCAGATGCATTAAATAAATGCACAGACGAAAAAATGCAAGCTTTACAATTAAAAGCTTTTCATGAGTTTTCTTATGCAGTAGATAGAATGATTGCAGGAGAATATGTAGATACAGAATATGAGGGTAAGGAAATATCAAATCAGTATTTAGAATATATGCATGCAAATAAAACAGGAGCATTATTAAAAGCATCTGTTAGAATAGGGGCAATTCTTGGAGAAGCAAATAATGAAGAAATAGATAAATTAACTAAATTTGCTGAAAAAATAGGATTAACATTTCAAATAAAAGATGATATATTATCTGAAATTGGTGATGAAAAAATTTTAGGAAAACCTACTGGTAATGATAAAGAAAGAGGAAAATGTACTTATGTATCTAAATATGGATTAGATGGTGCAAAGGAAATGCTAGAAAATCTTACAAATGAAGCCGTAAATATAATGGATGAATATGGAAAAAAAGGCGAATTTTTAAAACAACTTGCACTATACATAGCAAATCGTGAAAAATAATTAGGTGGGGGAGAATTAAATGCTAGAAAATAAATTAAACCACATAGCTATTATAATGGATGGTAATAGAAGATGGGCAAAAGAAAGAAATCTTGATACTAAATTAGGCCACAAAGAAGGTGCTAAAACTTTAGAAAAAATTGTTAGATATGCTAATAGTATTGGAATTAAAATTATAACTGTATATGCATTTTCAACTGAAAACTGGAAAAGAAGTAAAGAAGAGGTTGGAGCATTAATGCTTTTACTACAAAATTATTTAGAGGACTATTCAAAAAGAGCTGATACAGAAAATATAAAAATTAATGTCTTAGGAGATATTACACCTCTTTCAAATGGATTACAAAAAAGTATAAATAAAGCAATAGAAAGAACAAAAAACAATACTGGAATAATATTTAATATTGCATTCAATTATGGAGGAAGAGATGAAATAACTAGAGCTGTTAAAATTATTGCTGAAGATGTTAAACAGGGAAAAATTGATATTGAAGATATAGATGAAAATTTAATTTCTAGTAATTTATATACAAAAAATTTACCAGACCCTGATTTATTAATAAGAACAAGTGGAGAAATTAGAACAAGTAATTTTTTACCATGGCAAATTGTATATAGTGAATTTTATTTTACAAATAAATATTGGCCTGATTTTACAGAGAAAGATTTAGATGAAGCTATAGAAGAATATAACAGAAGAAATAGAAAATTTGGAGGAAAATAACGGAGGAAAATATGGATAAAAAAAGAGTATTTACTACTATTTTTGGATTACCATTAGTAATATTAATTTTAGTATTAGGGAACAAATATGTTGTAGACATTGCCACTGCAATAATTGCTGCAATAAGTATACATGAATATTTTAACAGTATAAAAGGAAAATTTAAGCCAATAATATGGATGGGATATGTTGCATCATTTTTGATAGCACTTATTCATATAATACCCTATGAACATGGCTTAAAAATACTTTCAATTATAATTCCACTGTTTATTGTTGTTATGTTTATACAAGTAATTATATCTAACAATAAAATAAATATAAATGATATTGCAATGACCTTCTTTGGTATATGTTATATTTCATTATTTTTACTATTTATACCTATTATAAATAATATGCCAAATGGAAAAATACTTGTATTTTATGTATTAATTACAGCATGGGGAACTGATATTTCAGCTTATGTAGTTGGAAAAACTATTGGAAAACACAAGATTTTCAAAATTAGTCCAAATAAAACATTAGAAGGTTCTATTGGTGGAATAATAGGAGCAGTAACTCTTACATTAATTTATACATATTTTATAAATATATCATTCAGTTTAGAAATTTCTTATATTTTAATAACTGTAGTAGCAATTATATTAAGTATAATAGGTCAAATAGGAGATATTTCTGCATCAAGTATAAAAAGATATGTTGGAATAAAAGATTTCAGTAATTTAATACCTGGACATGGTGGTATGCTTGATAGAATAGACAGTGTTATATTTATAGCTCCATTTGCATATATTTTATTTAGTATAATAATGTAACTTTAAAGGAGATAATTTTTTGATAGGATTTTTAATAAATATCTTAAAAATAATATTTTTACTCGGTTTTTTAGTATTTATACATGAAGGTGGTCATTTTATTGTAGCAAAATTGTGTAAAATAAAAGTAAATAATTTTTCAATAGGATTTGGGCCAGAAATACTAAAAAAACAAGGTAAAGAAACTAAATATTCATTAAGATTAATACCTCTTGGAGGTTTTGTAAGTATGGAGGGAGAAGAAGAGCCATCAGAAAATGAGGGTTCTTTTTCAAAAGCAAGTGTATGGAAAAGGATTTTAATTGTACTTGCAGGTGGTATTGTTAATATATTATTTGGAATTATAGTATATTACTTTCTAGTAGCACATATAGTAGGTTTTAAAAATGCATTATCAAATACAGTAAACTTTTTAGCATCTATATTTGATAACTTAAAACAATTATTCTCAGGTGGCATTGATAAAGACCAATTAATGGGTATAGTAGGAATATCAAAAGTTGTTGTAAAAACAACGGGAATAGAAAATTATTTATATATACTTTCTTTAATATCTTTATCTTTAGGAATAACAAACCTTTTACCATTCCCGCCACTTGATGGAGGAAAAGTTGTTATTCTTTTAATTGAAGCAATTAGAAGAAAACCTTTAAGCGAAAAATTAGAAATTTCACTACAAATGATAGGATTTTATGCTTTAATAGGATTATCAATATTAGTAATGTACAATGATATAAATAGAATTATTTAACGAAATAATTAGATGGAGTTGATTTAAATTGGTAGAAGCGCTAAAGACAATACAAGAAATATTTCCGGATTTTAAAGTTGATGGTGAATTAATACATTCAACAATACAAAAAATAAATATTTTCAAAAAAACTAATAAAGTAAAAATGGAACTAGTTGCAAATAAACTAATAAAATTAAAAGAACTTGCAAAATTCGAAAATTTCTTAAAAGAAAGATTTAATCTTGAAAATAATGAAATAAATATAAAATATAATGATGGTGTCAAACTTCCTAAAATTGAAGAGGCTTGGCCACAAATAGTTGAATATATTGGAAAGAAAAATCCAATGGCTAAGATTTTATTAAAAAATAGTAAAATAGAAATTAACAATAAAGAACTTATTGTTACTATTTCTACAAAAGGTGCTAATTTTTTAACAGCTAGAGGATTAGATAAAACATTAGAACAAATAATTTACAGTAATTATGGAGAAAAAATAAAAGTTAAATATATAGAAAAAATAGATTTAGAAGCTTTAAAAAAATATGAAGAAAATGTAAAAAGAACAGAAAAATTAATGGTAGAACTTGCAAGTCAAGAAGCACATACTTCTGTACAAGATGAGAAAAAAGAAAAAGACACTAAAAAAGAAAATAAAGATAATAAAAATTCAAATAATGAACAAAATCCTAAAGATAAAAAAGAAGAAAATACTGTAGAGGAAAATACACCTTTAATTTTAGGTAGAAGCTTAAATATAAAAGATGGACTTGTTAAAGTTGCTGATTTAACTATTGATAGTGGAAAAATATCTTTAGAAGGTGAAATATTAAATACAGATTCAAGAGAATTAAAAAGTGGTAAATTCCTTGTATTATTTGATTTATATGATGGTTCAAGCACAATAACATGTAAGGCATTTGTTGAAGCTGATAAAATACAAAAGGTACTTGGTAGATTAGAAAATGCGAAAGGTGTTAAAATTGCAGGTACAGCTCAATTTGATCCTTATTCAAAAGAATTAGGTGTTATTACAAATGTTATTATAGAAACTGAAGGAAAAAAGAAACATATTAGAATGGATAATAGTGAAGAAAAAAGAGTTGAACTTCATTTACATACTCAAATGAGTCAAATGGATGGTATGACATCTGCTAAAGATTTAATAAAAAGAGCAATGAAATGGGGAATGAAATCTATTGCTATCACTGATCATGGTGTAGTACAAGCTTTCCCTGAAGCACATAAATTGCTTGGATATGATAATCCAGATATGAAAGTTATATATGGTGTAGAAGCATATCTTGTGCCAGACAAAAATCCATCTGTTACAAATGCTAAAAATCAAGATATCGATACAGAATACTGTGTTTTTGACCTAGAAACTACAGGATTATCTTATCGAACAGAAAAAATAACAGAAATAGGTGCTATAAAAATAAAAAATGGAGAAATAATAGATACTTTTGAAACTTTTGTTAATCCAGAAAAACCTATACCTTATGAGGTAGTTGAAGTAACTCATATAACAGATGATATGGTAAAAGATGCACCTACTATTGAAGAAATATTACCAAAATTTTTAGAGTTTGTAGGGGATAGTGTACTAGTTGCACATAACGCAGACTTTGATATTGGTTTTACAAAATACAATGCTAAAAATATGGGACTAGAATTAAATAATACTTATATTGATACATTAAGACTTGCAAAAGAATTATTCCCAGATTATAAGAAATATAAATTAGGTATAATTGCAGAAAAATTAGGTATTAAAGTTGATGTTGCACATCGTGCCTTAGATGATGTAAAAACTTTGGTACAAGTTTTTAATGTAATGATTGATATGCTAAAAGAAAAAGGCGTTACAAACATTGATGATATAGACGAGTTATCATCTGCTGAAGAAATTAACCTTAAAAATTTACCAAGTTATCATGCTATTATTCTTGCAAAAGATTATGTTGGTTTAAAAAATTTATATAAATTGGTATCAATTTCTCATTTACATTATTTTTATAGAAAACCAAGAATATTAAAAAGTATATATAAAAAATATTCAGAAGGATTAATATTAGGTAGTGCATGCGAACAAGGTGAACTTTATAGAGCTATTGTTGCAGGTAAATCTGATGAAGAAATAGAAGAAATAGCAAATGAATATGATTATTTAGAAATTCAACCACTTGGAAATAATGAATTTATGGTTAGAAATGGTACAGTAAAGGATAGAGAAGCATTAAAAGATATAAATAGAAAAATTGTAGAATTAGGAGATAAACTAGGAAAATTAGTTGTTGCTACAGGTGATGTTCACTTTATGGACCCAGAAGACGAAATATATAGAAGAATATTAATGGCAGGTCAAGGATATGAAGATGCTGACCAACAAGCTCCATTATATTTAAGAACTACAAATGAAATGCTTGAGGAATTTATGTATTTAGGAATGGAAAAAGCTTATGAGGTAGTTGTAACAAATACAAATAAAATAGCAGACTTATGTGAAAGAATAAGTCCTATATCTCCAGAAAAATGTCCTCCTTATATTGAAGGATGTGAACAGACAATAAAAGATATAGCTTATGAAAAAGCACACGAATTATATGGAGATCCATTGCCTGAAATTGTTCAAACAAGACTTGATAAAGAATTAGATTCAATTATAAGAAATGGATTCTCAGTAATGTACATTATTGCACAAAAACTTGTATGGAAATCTAATGAAGATGGTTACATAGTAGGTTCAAGAGGATCAGTTGGTTCATCATTTGCAGCTTATGCAACAGGAATTACAGAGGTAAATTCATTACCTCCTCATTATAGATGTCCTAATTGTAAATATTCAGATTTTACAGATTACGGATTTCAATGTGGATTTGACCTTCCTGATAAAGATTGTCCAAAATGTGGCCACAAATTAATCAAAGATGGTATTGATATTCCATTTGAAACTTTTCTTGGTTTTAACGGAGATAAAGAGCCTGATATAGATTTAAATTTCTCAGGAGAGTATCAAGCAAAAGCTCATAGATATACTGAGGTTATATTTGGAAAAGGTACTACATTTAAAGCAGGAACTGTTGGTACTGTTGCAGAAAAAACAGCTTATGGATATGTAAAAAAATATTTTGAGGAAAGACAAATTCCAGTAAACAGTGCTGAAATAAACAGACTTTCTTTAGGATGTACAGGTATAAAAAGAACAACAGGTCAACATCCTGGTGGAATTATAGTTGTACCAAAAGGGAGAGAAATATATGAATTTACTCCAGTACAGCATCCAGCAGATGACCCAAATTCTGATATTATAACAACACATTTCGATTATCACTCAATAGACCAAAACTTATTAAAACTTGATATATTAGGACATGATGACCCTACAGTAATAAGAATGTTATATGATATAACAGGAATTGACCCAACAAAAGTACCTCTTGATGATAAAGAAACAATGAGTATCTTTTCATCAACTGATGCACTTGGTGTAACTCCAGAACAGATAGGCAGTAAAGTTGGTAGTTATGGCATTCCTGAATTTGGAACAAAATTTGTTAGAGGTATGCTTGTAGATACTAAACCAACAACATTTGATGAATTAATTCGTATATCTGGTTTATCACATGGTACTGATGTATGGCTTAATAATGCACAAACTTTAATTGAAAATGGAACGGTTACATTAAATGAAGCTATATGTTGTAGAGATGATATAATGATTTATTTAATAAAAAAAGGTGTAGAACCAAATCCTGCATTTAAAATAATGGAAACTGTTCGTAAAGGAAAAGCATTAAAAGACCCTGCTAAATGGGCAGAATATGTTGCTTTAATGAAAGAAAATAATGTACCAGATTGGTATATAAAATCTTGTGAAAAAATAAAGTATATGTTTCCTAAGGCTCATGCTGCAGCTTATGTTACAAATGCATTTAGAATAGCATGGTTCAAAGTTCATAAACCAAAAGCATATTATACAGCATATTTTTCAATAAGAGCAGATGAATTTGATAGTGAATATATGATTTATGGTAAAGAAAAAGTTAAAAATAAAATGAGAGAAATAGAATTACAAGGAAATTCAGCAACAGCTAAAGACAAAAATATGTATGCAATACTTGAAATTGTACTAGAAATGTATGAAAGAGGAATAAATTTTTTACCTATAGATTTGTATAAATCTCATAGCACAAAATTCATAATGGAAGAAGAGGGAATAAGACCACCATTAAACAGTATACCTGGACTTGGAACAATAGCTGCAGAAAGTATATATAATGCTGCACAAGAAGAAAAATTCATGTCAATAGATGAATTACAAGTTCGTTCAAAAGTTGGAAAATCTGTAATAGAATTACTACAAAAATTTGGTTGTTTAGATGGAATGAGCAAATCAAATCAAATAAGTTTATTTTAGATAGAGGAGAGGGAAATGAACAATTTAATAGAATTATTATCAATAAGAAATATAATAATATATTTTTTAGTAATAAACTTAATTGGTTTTCTAGCTATGTTTATAGATAAGAAAAAAGCTGAAAAAGGAGCATGGAGAATACCTGAAAATACTTTATTTACAATTACAGTATTAGGAGGGGGAATAGGTACAATATCTGGTATGTATATATTTAGACATAAAACAAAAAAACCTAAATTTACAATAGGTCTACCTGCAATTTTAATATGCGAAATTATATTGATAATATATCTAATAATAATAAGTAAATAGTAAATAGTAAATAATAAACAATAAATAATAAATAATAAATATAAAATATGTATATAAATTAAAGTAAGCTATAGCAAAAATAATTTATATACATAATTTTTTACCAAATAACATAATAATCTATATAAAAAGTAATGTGAATTCTATGTGAAAAATATGTTAATAATTCAAGAAAATAAAAGCTTATGTTTAGGTTATTCACAGACTTATCAACATTATCCACATTTTATGTGGATAACTTTTTATAATAATTTATATACATAATTATGATACGAATATACATAAAACAATACTTGTCACTTAAAATTAATGATTGAATATATTATATAAAAGGTAAAAAAGGATGTGACAGTATATGAATAAATATAATTTTAAAAACAGATTCTTAAAAAGTATAAAAAAAGCATTTACAAGGAGTATAGATAACGGAATAAATATTAATGAATTATATGGATTTCAAAAAGAAGGTGCAATAATTGTAGATGTAAGGAGTAATCAAGAATTCAAAGAAAACCATATTAGTGGTGCTATAAACCTTCCACTATTTGAATTAAATCAAAATACAATTAGCAAATATATTAAAAATAAAAACGATACTATAATTTTGTATTGTAAAAGCGGGGGTAGGAGCCAAAAGGCATATAAGATATTCTATGAATTAGGTTATAAAAATTTATATCAATTACAAGGTGGATTAGACAGTATATAATTTAAAAAACTAAATTTGCAAAAACATTATTTACAATATAAATAAACAATATTTTTAAAAAGTGATTATACGAAAAATATAAATAATTCTTGAAAAAAATATATATGTATGTTATCATAATATTAAACATATACTAATAAAGAAAGTTTCTGAGGGCGGAACAGGCAGCCGCCACCCATAGTTAGGAGATGTGGAAATGTCACTCCACCTAAACTTTCTTTATTAGAGGATAGAGCAATTAACTTTGTTCTGTCCTATTATTTTTTTAGATACTATTTTTTAGCTTTATTAGATATGCAAAACGAAAAAGGCTATATTTGGAAACAATATGTTGAAGCAATTATAAAATATAATGCAGACCAAATATATAGGCAAATGCTAATAAATATACAACAAAATAAAGAAAATGATATAAATGATAATATATATCAAAACATAATAGTAAAACAACAAAATGCGAAATTATCAATTAATCAAGATAAAATATCAGGTGCAGTAGATAATGAATTAATAGAATTAAATAATTTAGCAAAAGTAGAAGGAATAAAAAGTATTGCAGAAGATAATAGTAAAGTAAGGTTTATAGCAACAATTGATGGAAAAGAAACAGATATGTGCCATAGTTTAGATGGACAAACATTTTATATTAATAGAGAAAATATATTTGACAGATATTATGGAGAAACACAAAAAGATTTAAGAATAGAAAGAATAAAATGTTTTGGACTTGTAGTAGGTTTAAATTTGCCACCTATTTCTCATCATTTTCATTATTGCAGAAGTGCAATTACATATCAAATTGACATGCCAAGAGAAGAATTAAATAAAATGCTAAATATGGAATATAGAGATATAACAAATAGAATTTTAAATAGGGATAAAAAAGAATATAAAGTAGAAGAACAAAATTATTATAAAGATGATAATGGCATTAAGTATCAAGTAGATGGAAAATATGTCATAATGAAACCGACAGAAAACGAAAAACAAGTTGCTAATTTGTTAGGAGAATTATATGGTGGCAAAGTAAAAATAATACCTAGAATTAATGTACCAGAAAATATAAAAACACCAGATTATATGATAGGTAATAAAAAATATGATTTAAAAGAGATAAAAGGAAATGGTAAATATGTAATACAAGGAAATTTAAAAGGAAAAAGTCAACAGGCTGATAATTTTGTGATAGACATAAGCAAATCTAAAATACAAGAGATAGATGCAATAGAGCAAATTCAAAGTATTTATAAATCAAAACATTATTTATGGATAGATGAATTAATTTTAATAAAAAATAATCAAATATTAAAAATGTATAAACGAAAATAATAAGAAGTCAACTGTGAACCTAGAGGCTCTCAACTGACTTCTATTAATAATATTATTAAATTAATTATACTATAAATTAAGCTAATAATCAATAGTTTATGCAAAAAAAATAAATTTATTCTAGATTTGGAGGTATAAGTATGCTATATATATTACTAATGTTAATAGGAATAAAACTAAATATGGGAGTTTTATATTGGATATTATATGGATTATGGATAGCATTTAGTCCATTTATATATTCAGTAAAACATTATTTATTTTATGACCATATAAGAAAAGATAAATAAGTTATCAAAATTTTATAATTATAAATCAAGGAGCTATGTCGACAGGCTCTTATTTTTATGCCGTTTTATCG
>CANPWI010000034.1 GCA_947584125.1 uncultured Clostridia bacterium | reverse complement strand
GGAACAAAAAATAATATAAATAAAGTTATATCTATTTTTTTTGTATCTGAAAACCATTTAGAATTTTCTATTTTATCAATTTGTTCTTTTTTCACAAAACTATATATAAACTTTTTACCAAATTTTCTTACACAAAAAAAGATTATTAATGAGCTTAGAAAAGAACCTAAAAAAACTACCATTAATCCACCTATTGGGCCATAGCACATTCCTGCTAAAAGTTCTACAGGTTCTCCCGGTAAAAATGCTAAAAATATTTGTGCAAAAATTAATCCCAAAATCATAAATATTCCTTTTATTCCTAATCCAGAAATTTCCTCTTTTAATTGCATTCTTCCCTCTAATGTAGATATTCCTTTAAAAAGAGGTAGTAGTTCTATTGTTATATAAGCTAATATTATAATTGTTAGTATAAATATTATTATTTTAAAAACTTTATCTTTTTTCACATTTATCTCTTCCTTTTTATATACACTTTTATTATTCTTCATACTCAACTTTTACTAAATAAAGACCATGAGCTGGTAGTGTTTTTCCTGCTTTTTGTCTATCTTTTTGTTTTATAATATTTGGTATTTCTTCTTGTTTAATTTTGCCAAGTCCTACATCAACAATTGTTCCTGAAATTATTCTAACCATATTATATAAAAAGCCATTTCCTGTAAACTCTAAATATATTCTATCATTATCTTTTTTTAAATTAGCACTATATATTGTTCTTACATTGCTTTTATTATTTCCTCCTGTAGATTTGAATGCTTTAAAATCGTGTTCTCCTTCAAAATGTTTTATTGCTTTTTCCATTTCTTCAATATTTAGTTTTTGAGGAATAATACATTCAAGCTTTCTATATATTGCTGTTCCATATTTAGAATTATTTATAATGTATCTATAAGTTTTTCTTTTACAATGATATCTACTATGGAAATCTTCGCTAACCTCTTCTGCTGATTTAATTACTATTGATTTCTTTATTTTAGAATTAATTGCTATAGGAAATTTTTCTACTGGCAATTTACTATTAGTTTTAAAATTTGCAACTTGTCCTAAAGCATGTACTCCTGCATCTGTTCTTCCTGAAGCAATAAGTTCTATTTTTTCTTCTTTTGTTATTTGTTTTATAGCTTCCTCAATTTCACCTTGTATATTTAATTTGTTTGGTTGCTTTTGCCATCCGATTAAAATCTTTTCCATCATATTCTATTGTTAGTTTTATATTTCTCATTTTATTCTCCATTTACTTTTATTATTTTTTACTGTTACAGCCTTACAATTTCTTTTATTAACAACAGAAGCACTTGCTTATGCAAATGCTTCTAATTAACATAGGCAATTGGTAGGTCTGCCAAGTCCCTACATCTCTTTAACCTTTACAGGTGCGTGGAAGGCAATATCGTCCACCTCAATTCCTATGTTCTTCCTCTACTTTCTTTTGCTTTTTTTCTTTGTTTTTCAAATTTATTTTTTTCCCTTCAGCAAATCTTTTTGTTACAATATGCTTTATTAATATCTTTTTAAGAACTTCTTCATTAACATCTGCAATTAATACTCCATCTTTTGCTATAGAAATTTTGCCTGTTTCTTCAGAAACTACAACAGCTATAGCATCTGATTCTTTTGATATTCCTATTGCTGCTCTATGTCTTGTTCCAAGTTCTTGTGCAATATCTTTATCACTAGCTAAAGGTAACATACAAGCTGCTGATAATATTTTATTATTTCCAATTATAACTGCTCCATCATGTAATGGTGTATTTGGAACAAATATATTAACTAATAGTTGTGGAGATATTTCAGATTCCATAATAACTCCTGTAGATATTATATCTTTAAGTTCTATATCTCTTTGAATAACTATTAATGCTCCTGTTTTTGTTTTTGAAAGTTCAGTAGCTGCAATAGCTATTTTATATATATCTTCTTTTGTTTTACTTGCAATATCTTTATCAAATCCAAAAAACTTAGTAAATTTATTAGTTCCTAATTGTTCTAATGCTCTCCTAAGTTCTGGTTGGAAAATTACAATTAATACAAGCACTCCATAAGTCATAACAGAATTTAAGATATAATTTAATATATTTAGTCCTAAAAGTGAACTTACTCCTGTAGCTATAATTAATAATATTATTCCTTTTAATAATTGCCAAGCTCTTGAATCTTTAACTATTTTTATTATTTTTGCAAATAAAAATATAACTATTGAAACATCTAATATTAACATTATAAAGCTAAGTGGATTTTGATATAAATTTTGAACATAATCTAATATTATTTGTTCATAAAATGTTTTAAAATTAAAATTTAAATTATTCATCATAAGTTTACCTCATTTTTTAAGCTGCAACTATATAATAAATTAATGTTCCAGCGAATGCTGCAACTAGTATAATTGCTAATATTGCAGCAATTATTTTAACAGCTATTTTACTTTTATCTTGATTTTTCTTTGACATTTTTATCCTCCAATATGTTTATTGTAATTGTTATACCACAAATATCTATTTTTTTCAATACAAAGTAACAAATTATTTCATTTTTCATACTATATATTAAGCCATTTGGTATTATATTCAGAAAGGAGATAAAAATAATGGATTGTGAAAAAGATAAATGTAAAAAAATAGATGTAGAAGGTGTTATCGCTGGAGGTAAGCAATATGATGTAGAAATTGTACTACCTGAGGATAATAGAGATGTTATATATGGTGTACTAAAAGATTGTTATCAAATGCCTATATGTGATGCTGTTGTAAAACTAATAGAAATTGATTATGAATGTGGTAAAAAAGAGAAAAAACCTGTATCTCATACTTTTACAGATAAAGATGGAGCATTTGTATTTGGTCCACTATGTCCTCATAAGCAATATGAAATTCAATTTTGGGCAAACAAAGTTGAACATTGTAAAATATGTGCAAAATGCACACATGAAGGTCCTTGCTTAAAAGGTATAAAAATGAATCCTTGTAATTTTAAACCATGCAACGATAAATGCGACAGAAACTGCGAAGATGCTTCTGATGAATGTGAAGAATAGTAATATTTTTTAGTTCAATTAAACAAGGGAGAAATCCCTTGTTTAATTATTTACATTATACCCATTTTTTTTGCCATATTTTTTCCTTTTTTCATAACTTTCTTTTTTGTATTTCCAAGTCCTTCACTATATACCATAGCTATTCCAGCAGAAATCATTCCACCAATTATTAAACCTTTAACAAATTTCATTTTTCTTCCTCCTTTTCGTTTATAATATTATTATGTCTTTTTTTGTCGATTATATACTCTTTAATTAATTTGTATATTTCAAATAAAGCAACTAATAGTAAAAATATTCCAAATATTTTTTTTAACTCTCCTACAGCTGTTTTACTAGAAATAAATGCTCCAATACATGCACCTATCATACCTGTAATACATACAGGAATTGCAACATCCCATCTGATTATTTTTTGTTTTAAATTTACTAAAATCGCTGAAATTGATGTTGGAACAAAAAAAACTAAATTTGTAGCTTGTGCTTTGTGTTGATCCATACCCATAAACATTGATAAGCAAAGTATTAAAATTGTTCCTCCACCCATTCCGCTTCCACTAACAATACCAGAAATAATACCAATTAATATATATGCCATATTTATGTCCTTTCAAGTTAAATTATCATTTTTATAGAAACATATAGTAAGAAAATTGTAAACGCAATTCTTAAAATTTTATCTGAAACATTTTTAAGCAGTTTTGCACCTATAATGCCACCCACTATTCCACCGATTGCACACATTATCCCCAATTTCCAATCTATATAATTATTTTTGTAATAAAAAAAACTACTTACTATAACCATTGGCAAAATACAAAAAATAGATGTTGCTCTTGCTTCTTTTTGATTTAAACTTAATAAATATATAAAAGAAGGAACAAGTATCATTCCTCCTCCACTTGCAAAAAATCCATTAATAAAACCTGCAACAATACCTATTGCTATTTTTTTCCACATAAGATACACCGCACTTTTTATACATTTTTTTTATTTTTTGCAAAATTAATTTTTTTATTCATTTAATTGATATTTTCATCTTTCACATAATATTTTGTGCCTATCATTTCATCTGGTAAATATTGTTGTTCAACATAATGACCTGGATAATCATGAGGATATTTATATCCATTACTATATCCAAGTTTTGTCATTCCTTCTACTGGTGCATTTCTAATATGCATAGGTATTTCACCAGTATATTTATTTTTTACATCTTCTAGTGCTTTATTTATTCCCAAATATGACGCATTTGATTTTTTTGATGTTGCAACATATACACAAGCTTCTGCAAGAATAATTCTTGCTTCTGGCATACCAATCATATTAACAGCTTGCATTGCTGATGTAGCTACAACTAATGCTTGTGGATTTGCCATACCAACATCTTCAGAAGCAGCAATTACAATTCTTCTTGCTAAAAATACTGGGTCTTCTCCTCCGTTTAATGCTCTTGCTAGATAAAAAAGTGCAGCATCTGGGTCGCTTCCCCTCATTGATTTAATAAATGCACTAATATTATCATAATGTGTATCACCATTTTTATCAAAAATAGCTTTTCTGTTTTGAACACTTTCTTTGGCAATTTCATCTGTTATATGAATAACACCATCTTTGTTTACAGGTGTTGTAAGTACAGCAACCTCTAATCCATTTAAAGCTGTTCTAACATCTCCATTTGCTACATCTGCAATTTTTTTAAGCGTACTATCTTCTATTTTTAAATTATAGTTTCCAAGCCCTTCTGGACTTTTTATAGCTAATTTTAATATTTTAAAAATATCTTCAGATGTTAATGGATTAAGTTTAAAAACCATAGACCTTGATATTAAAGCTTTGTTTACCTCAAAATATGGATTTTCTGTTGTTGCACCAATTAATATAATTGTTCCATCTTCTACAAAAGGTAATAAAGCATCTTGTTGTAATTTGTTAAATCTATGAATTTCGTCAATAAATAAAATAGATTTTCCTGCTGGATTTAGCATTATATTTTTTGTTTCTTCTATTACATTTTTTATATCTGAAACTCCTGAGGTTACTGCATTTATTTTGTAAAATTTATATTTAGTTGCTTCGCTTATAACCCTTGCAAGTGATGTTTTTCCACAACCAGGAGGGCCAAATAAAATTATACTGGAAAGTCTATCTGCTTTTATTGTTCTATAAAGAATTTTATCTTTTCCTAAAATATGCTCTTGACCTACATATTCTTCAAGATATTTTGGTCTCATTCTATATGCTAGTGGTTTATTTAAGTCCATTTTGCTACTCCTTTTTTATTTATTTGATAATATTGTTAATCCCTTTTTGATTAAATCTTCTATACTTAAGTTTTCTTTATCTAAACTTTCAAAAGCTTTTTCAATTTCTTTCTTTTGATATCCAAGAACTTGTAAAGCTTGTATTGCTTCTTCAACATTTTCATTTGTATTAGATTTTTTCTTATTATCTGTTACTATATCTTCTTCCTTCTTTAATTTATCTTTTAATTCAAGTATTATTCTTGCTGCAGATTTTGCTCCTATTCCTGGAACTTTAACAAGCTGTGTTGTATCTTCATTTAATATTGCAAGCGCAAAGCTTGATGGTTCTATGTTAGATAACATACTTATTGCAGATTTTGCTCCTACTCCACTAACTCCTATTAATAATTCAAATAATCTTAATTCTTCGTTAGTATTAAACCCATATATACTAATTTCATCTTCCCTAACATGATAATGTGTATATACTTTTACAGTTTCTCCTATTTCAGGTAGTTCCCTTATACTTAAATTTGACATATATACCTTATATCCTAATCCACCTACATCTATAACGACATATATATTACTTTTTATTTCTAATTTTCCTTTTATATATGCTAACATTTTATCCCTACTTTCATCAAACAAATTTTCTATTATGATTTTATCATAATTTTTATTTTTTTCAAGTATTTTTTTTAATATTGTACAAACTATATATGTATTGTTTACTATCAGTAAACATTTACTTTGTAATTTCTGTAAAATTTAATTATATCGTGCTATATTTCATATTATAAACATTATTAATAATAACAGTTAATAGAAAGGATGATGATAATGGCTTTAGATTATAATATTATAGGAGAACGCTTAAAAAAAGCAAGATTAAATAAGGGATATACTCAAGAACAATTATCTGAAAAATTGGATGTTTCAATAGCGTACTTAAGTAGAGTAGAACGCGGAAGTTCACATATAAATTTAAAAAGATTAAGTCAGCTTTGTAAATTATTAGATATTACTGAAGGAGATATTTTAAATGGAACATCTTCTGAATCTGAATCTTATTTATCAGAAGATTTTTATTTACTACTTAAAAATTGTCCACCAGATAAACAAAAACTAATATATAATGTTGCAAAAACAATTATAGACAATTAATATTGTAAAAAGCAAAAAGTCTCGCTATTTGAAATGAACCACTTAGTGTTCACTTCAATTCGAGACTTTTTATTTTATTTTACTCTTTGTCACATACTTTTCTATTACAGTTTTCTTGTATTGTACATATAAATAAAGATACAACTGCTATTATCATTAGTACAAAGAATAAGGCGGTTAATCCTACAAATATTGCAGAGGCAACTGATGTTGCAGTTATTCCTGCTGTTAATGCAGCTGTTCCTGCTAATAATGTTCCTATTGTACCTGCAATAAAACATTTTCCACCACAAGCTATACATTTATTAACACAGTAACAGCCTTTTAAAATGTTTCCTACAAGTAGAGTCGTTATTGTAACTAAGGTTGAAACACCTGATATTATTAATGCAATTATAATAAAATTTAACGCAGCAGGAATTAGACTATTTGCAAATAAAACTCCAAATACTACACCAACTACAATACTAAATATTACTCCTAAAATTCCGCATCCTGTGCAATTATATTTTTCTTTACAGTTCATATTTTTATACCTCTTTTCTTATAAAGATTTATAAAATACTTTTTAATATTTTATATATAGTATATTATATGAAACCGTTTTATTTTGTGTTCCATTTAGAACAAATCTCAAAGACAATAGCGATTATAGCATTTTAATATAATAGGAATTTCGGAGAAATTTCCTATTGCATTAAAAAAATGGACATTTTATATGTCCATTTTTATTTTATACTAATTCTAATATAACAGATTCTGCTCCGTCACCTTTTCTTTGACCTAATTTAATTATTCTTGTATATCCACCAACTCTACCTTCATATTTTTCTGCAATTTCTCCAAATAATTTTGCTGGTAAATCAATATTGTTTCCTTTTTCATCTTTAACTTTATTGATTTTTCTCATTATTTTTCTTCTTGCATTTAATCTTGATGGCATATCTTTTTGTCTTTTTTCTGTAACCTCTTCTTTAACAACTTTTAGGTATTCTTTACCATTTTTACTTGTTACTTTTTCTGTTACTTTATGACCATTAGCATCTATTTTTGCTCTTATTACTTTTGCATCAACCTCTTCAAAGTTATCTTTTTCTTTTATAGCTAAAGCAATAATGCTGTCAACTATAGCTTTTACTTCTTTTGCTCTTGCTTCTGTTGTTTTAATTTTTCCGTGTAAAATTACATCTGTTGTTTGGCATTTAAGCATTGCTAATCTTTGATCAGTTGGCTTTCCTAATTTTCTATTTTTTGCCATTTTGAATTTAATCCTCCTCTTCTTTAAAGTCTAATCCTAAACTATGAAGTTTATTAATAACCTCATCTAATGATTTTTTACCAAGATTTCTAACCTTCATCATATCATTTTCAGATCTATTTGCTAGTTCTTCAACTGTTGATATACCAGCTCTTTTTAAGCAATTGAATGATCTTACAGATAATTCAAGGTCTTCTATTGACATTTCTAATACTTTTTCTTTCTTAGATTCTTCTTTTTCAATCATAACCTGTGTGTTTTTTGCAGTTTCTGATAAATCAATAAATAATTCAAGATGTCCAGTCATAACTTTTGCTGCAAGGCTAAGTGCCTCATAAGCTTTTAAGCTACCATCTGTCCAAACTTCTATTATTAATTTATCAAAATCTACCATTTGGCCTACTCTAGTATTTTCTACAGAATAGTTTACCTTTTTTACAGGTGTATAAATAGAATCTATTGGTAGAACAGATAAATCCTGATTTGGCTTTTTATTTTTAACTGCAGTATTATATCCTCTACCTCTATCAACTGTCATTTCCATTTTTAGACTTCCACCTTCAGCAACAGTTGCAATATGTAAGTCTGGGTTTAGTATTTCTACATCCTCTGGAGTTATAATATCTCCAGCTGTTACTTCACCTTCACCTTTGAAATCAATTCTTATAATTTTTTCTTCATTGTCAAAAGTTTTTAATCTTACACTTTTTAAATTAACTATTATTTCAGGTACATCTTCTACAACATTTGGTATTGTAGAAAATTCATGTAATACTCCATCAATTTTAACACTTGTTATTGCACTACCTGGTAATGATGATAAAAGTATTCTTCTTAATGAGTTACCTATTGTAACACCATATCCTCTTTCTAGTGGTTCACACACGAATTTTGCATAGTTGCTATCATTATCCACCTCTAAACATTCAATATTTGGCTTTTCGAATTCTATCATTTCAACCTCCTAATTAAATTAATTAAATAATCTATTATTTTGAGTAAAGCTCTACTATTAAATGCTCTTCTACTGGAAGATCAACATCTGCTCTTGCTGCTAATCTTACTACTTTACCACTTAAATTATCAATATCTTTTTCTAACCATTCTGGAACTGGTCTTGAAGCTAATACTTCAACATTTTCTTTCATAATTTTAGAATCTTTTTTGTTTTCTCTTACTTTTATAACATCACCTGGTTTTACTAAGTAAGAAGCTATATCAACTTTTTTACCATTTACTTCAAAATGTCCATGGTTTACAAGTTGTCTTGCTTGTGGTCTTGAACTTCCATAACCTAATCTATATACTACATTATCTAATCTACTTTCTAATATTTGAAGTAAATTTTCACCTGTAATACCTTTTTTATTTGAAGCCATTTCAAAATATTTTCTAAATTGTCTTTCTCCTACTCCATAGAATGATTTTGTTTTTTGTTTTTCTCTTAATTGTGTACCATATTCAGAAAGCTTTGCCTTTTTTTGTCCATGTTGTCCTGGAGCATAGTTTCTTCTTGAAACACTACACTTATCAGTATAACATCTTGAACCTTTTAAGAACAATTTTTGTCCTTCTCTACGGCAAATACGACATTGTTCATCTTTATATCTTGCCATTTTATTTATTTCACCTCTCTATTATTTACTTTTTTATACTCTTCTTCTTTTAGGTGGTCTACATCCATTATGTGGTATTGGAGTTACATCCTTAATACTACTAATTTCTAGACCTGCTGTTTGAAGTGATCTTATTGCAGCTTCTCTACCAGAACCTGGTCCTTTAACATATACTTCAACAGTTTTTAATCCATGCTCCATACCAGTTTTTGCAGCTGTTTCAGCTACTTGACCAGCAGCATAAGGTGTGCTTTTTCTTGAACCTTTAAATCCAAGACCTCCTGCACTTGCCCAAGAAATTACATTTCCCGCAACATCTGTTATTGTTACTATTGTATTATTAAAACTAGAATGAATATGTGCAGCACCTTTTTCAATGTTTTTTCTATTTCTTCTAGGTGTTTTTCTTGCTACAGTATTTTTAGCCATTTCTAAAATTCCCTCCTTCATTATGAATAATAATTTTATGTATTAATTTTTATTTATTTTTTACTTTTGCTTACTAATTTTCTTGGACCTTTTCTTGTACGCGCATTAGTTTTTGTTCTTTGTCCTCTTACAGGTAAACCTCTTCTATGTCTTAGACCTCTATAACATCCGATTTCTTTTAATCTTTTAATGTTAAGAGCTACCTCACGCCTTAAGTCACCTTCAACTTTATATTCTGCGTCAATAACTTGTCTAATATCATTTACTTGTTCATCTGTTAAATCTTTTACTCTAGTATCTGGATTAATTCCAGTTTTTGCAAGTATTTTTCTAGAACTTGTTACACCTATTCCATAAATGTATGTTAGTCCTATTTCTACTCTTTTTTCTCTAGGTAAATCTACTCCTGCTATACGAGCCATAAGTTTTAGCACCTCCAAATTGATTTTGTTTAGTTTTATTCATACTCCATTAAAGTGAAATGTATCTGACCGGATTGAAAATCAGATAGTCAATAATTTTGTAGAATATAATATATATAAATACAAATTCGATATGTAAACTATAAATTATAGTTTAACAGCCGCTACCTAATTTGTATTAATACCTAAGGAATTAACCTTGTCTTTGTTTGTGTTTTGGATTTTCACAAATCACTCTAATAACACCTTTTCTTTTTATAACTTTGCATTTGTCACATATTGGTTTTACTGATGGTCTTACTTTCATATTTAGCACCTCCTATAAATTAACTTTTATATATTTGGGTTAATTTTTAGCAATATTATTTTGCTCTCCATGTAATTCTTCCTCTTGTAAGGTCATAAGGTGAAAGCTCTACTTTTACTCTATCTCCTGGTAATATTTTTATATAATTCATTCTAAGCTTACCAGATATATGAGCTAATATTTCATGTCCATTTTCAAGCTTAACTTTAAAATTTGTATTTGGTAAGTTTTCAACAACTGTACCTTCTACTTCTATCATATCTTCTTTTGCCAATTTACTCTTCCCCCTTATTATTAATTACAATTAGCGTCTATTATTATACATCACTTTTATATAATTGTCAATATTTCTGGCTCTTTTTCTGTAATTAAAATTGTATTTTCATAATGAGCAGATAAACTGCCATCTTCTGTTATAATTGTCCAACCGTCATCAAGCTCTAAAATATTAGGTTTTCCGGCAATTACCATAGGTTCTATAGCTAGTGTCATGCCTGGTTCAAGTTTAACTCCTTTACCTGCTTTTCCATAATTCGGAATTCCAGGGTCTTCATGCATATTTCTTCCAATACCATGTCCTTGAAATTCTCTTACTACACTATATCCATTTTTATGTACAAATTCGCCTATAGCATGGCAAATATCTCCTATTCTATTTCCAGGTTTTGCATACTTTATTCCTTCAAAGAAAGCTTGCTTTGTAATATCTACTAATCTTTTTGTAGACTCTGGCACTTCACCTACAATATATGTTCTTGCTGCATCACCATGATAACCATTTTTTTGAGCTACTAAATCAATGCTTATTATATCTCCCTCTTTAATATAAACATTTTTTGAAGGAATTCCATGAATTACCTCATCATTAATAGATGCACAAATTGAAGCTGGAAAATTAGGTATTCCTCTAATTCCACTATCATAATTTTTTTGAGCTGGTATTGCTCCATTTGCTCTTATAACATCTTCTGCTATTTTATCTAGTTCAAATGTTGTAATTCCAGGTCTTATTGCTTCTTCTATTGCCTTATGAGTAAGCGCTGTTATCCTTGATGCTTCTTTCATTAATTCAATTTCTCTTTTTGATTTTATTTCTATCAATTTAATTCCTCTTTCTTAATTACAATTTTTAGGGCGGACATATAAACCCACCCCCCTACATTGTTATAAACTTATTACATGATTTTTTCTGCAACTTCTTTTGCAACGTCTTCTGCAAGCTTATTTATTTTAACACTAACCTCTGATGAATATAATAC
>CANPWI010000033.1 GCA_947584125.1 uncultured Clostridia bacterium | reverse complement strand
GAAATTGAAATAAATAATATAAAGAAAAATTATGGACTAAAAAATGTTTTAGATGGTGTAAGTTTTGAAGTAAAAACCGGAGAACGAATTGCCTTAATTGGAGAAAATGGTTCTGGTAAATCAACTATTTTTAAAATTATAAATGGAGATGAAAAGGAAGATTCAGGCAATGTTAATATAAAAAAAGAATCAACTATTGGTTTATTAAAACAAATATACAATAAAGAGAAAGAAAATATTATTGTAGAAGATTATTTAAAACATAGTTTTAAACAATATGTGGATATTGAAAAAAAACTTAAACAATTTGAAAGTTTAATGGCTGAAGATACAGCAAATATTGAACAAATATTAATGAAATATGGAAATTTGCAAGAAAAATATATTGCAATGCGGTGGTTATGAACTAGAAGAAAAATTTAAAAAGATATGTTCTGGATTTAAATTCAATAAAGATTTTTTAAACAAGGAATATAATAATTTAAGTGGTGGAGAAAAAACAATAGTAAATTTAGCATATATATTACTAAAAAATCCAAACATATTGCTGTTAGATGAGCCAACAAATCATTTGGACATTGAAACTCTAGAATGGCTTGAAAATTTTTTGATTGACTATAAAGGAACAATTCTTTTAATTTCACATGACAGATATTTTTTAGACAAAGTAACTACAAAAACAATATTGTTAGAAAGTGGAAAAACAAAAATATATTTTGGGAATTATTCATATTTTTTAAAAGAAGATGAAAGAAGAACTTTATCAGAGTTTGAGGTATATAAAAGTCAGCAAAAACAAATAGAAAAAATGAAAGAATCAATAAAAAAACTTAGAACTTTTGGGAATCTTGCTGGAAACGAAATGTTCTTTAAAAGGGCAAAATCGATAGAAAAAAGATTGGAAAAATTAGAATTAGTAGATAAGATTAATTTAGAAAAAAGAAAACTTCCAATAAATTTAAATACATCAAATCGTTCTGGTAAAGATGTATTAACAATAAAAAACTTAAACAAAAGTTATGGAACAAAGAAAATTTTTGATGATTTTAATATGGAGATTCATTATGGAGAAAAGGTTCAGTTAAAGGGAAATAATGGATCGGGTAAATCAACATTATTGAAAATTATTTTAGGAGAAGATAATAATTATAGTGGAGAGATAAAATTAGGTTCTTCAGTAAAAATTGGATATATACCTCAAGAAATAAAATTTATAAACGAAAATAATACTGTATTAGAATATTTTTTATTTGACTATAATGATAGCGAAACAAAGGCAAGAAACTATCTTGCAAAATATATGTTCTTTGGAAATAATGTATTTAAGCGATTAAAGGAATTATCTGGAGGAGAAAGAGTAAGATTAATACTTGCTAAATTAGTACTTCAAGAAACAAATTTTTTAATATTAGATGAACCAACAAATCATTTAGATATTTCTACAAGAGAGATATTAGAAGATACATTAGAAGAATATACTGGAACTATACTGTTCGTTTCACATGACCGATATTTTGCCAAAAAACTGACTAAACGAGAAATTATTATATCAAATGTTACTTACACTTAAAAGTATTTAACAGAAGAACAACTGAAATTGTTAGAACAAGATCCAAATTGAATTTGAGATTGAGAAGATTCGTTTAAAAAATTATTTCATTTTAATAAATAAAATTAGAAGATGTTTAATAAATATATATTAAAGTAGTTTACTAAAACTAGTAATTAAAAAAATAAAATAATGTAAACTTGTTTAAATTTTATGTTGACATATAAAAGCTAAGGTGTTAGAATAAAATTGAATTTAATTTATAGGAGGTCAATTTAAATGTTTAAATCAAAAATATTTTATATTTTGTTTATAATATTTCTATTTTGCTTAGTACCAAATGTTGTTTCAGCAGCAAATATAGAAACACAAACTACAACATTGGATTTAACTAATCATACAACAGAAGATAATCTTGAAACTAAAGGATGGAAATGGGATGATGAAAGCAAAATATTAACTTTAAGAAATGTAAACTTTGATGTAAAAGATGACGATAATTCAAACCCATGTATTAAATTAAAAAAATCAGACAATGTAACAGTTATATTTGAAGGAATAAATACATTAAAATCACAAAAAAGAGCTGTAATTTATGTAGATGGTGGTATGGGTGGAAGCCTAACATTTAAAGGAAAAGCTGATGCCATATTAAATCTTGAAATAACAGAGATAAGTGGTAATCGGTGGAGATAATTTGGGAAATACAATTCATTATGCAAACAACTTAAATATCTTATCTGGTACAATAAATAGTATAGGTGGATTTTGGATTGATGGTAATTTAAATATAAGTGGTGGAAATCTTAAAATTAATACTGAAAATATGACTTATGGAAGTACTGTAACAGGAGTTTATGTGTTATCACAAGTGAAAATTACTGGTGGAAATGTTGATATTAAAGCAAATTCAGCAGCAATTCATGTACCAGGAAATAGCTACTATACAGAAGATACAGAAGATGGAGTAATTATTACTGGAGGTAATGTAGTTCTTAGTACTCAAGCTGCCAATACTCCTGCAATTTCTGCTGGTCAAATAAAAAGAAAAAATATAGTTATTAATGGAGGAAACATTACTCTTGCAGGAGATTACGGAGTATATTCAAGTAATGGTGTTATTACAGTAAATGGTTTTGAAAGTTTGAATGCTGACGGAGTTAAAAAAGAAGCATTTAAAGTAGCTGGAGGAAGTGGTAATGAAATAAAATATGCAGATGCAGACTACAGTAAAGTAGATAAAGCAATAGAAGAAGCAAATAAATTAAATAAAGATGATTATAAAGACTTTAGTGATGTAGAAAAAGCAATAGCTTCAGTAATTAGAGGGAAAAATGTTTTAGGTCAAGGCGATGTAAATGCTATGGCAAAAGCAATTACTGATGCTATAAATGCACTTGAATTAAAAGATGCAGATTATAGTAAAGTAGATGAAGCAATAGAAGAAGCAAATAAAATAAATAAAGATAATTATAAAAACTTTAATGTGGTTGAAGAAGCAATAGCTTCAGTAATTAGAGGAAAAAATCTTTTAGAACAAGAAGATGTAGATGAAATGGAAAAAGCAATTATTAATGCTATGAATGCCCTTGAATTAAAAGATGCAGATTATAGTAAAGTAGATGAAGCAATAGAAGAAGCAAATAAATTAAATAAAGATGATTATAAAGACTTTAGCGGTGTAGAAAAAGCAATAGCTTCAGTAGTTAGAGGAAAAAATATTTCAGAACAAGAAGATGTAGATGCAATGGAAAAAGCAATTACTAATGCTATAAATGCACTTGAATTAAAAGAAACAGCTGAAATAGATGATACACCAAAAACAGGAGTAGAGGACTTATCTGCTATAGTAACATTTATAGTTTTAGGTGCTATTGTAGGAATTGTAAAATTAAACAAAAAACAATAATATATTATATAAAATTAGAAAAGTGTGTCCACTCTACTTGAGTAGAGTGGACACGCTTCTTTACTTATTTTTCTACCTCCCACAAATTAAGCATTTTTCCTACAAATACCTTGTTAAAATCTGAAGAGTTTTCAGGCGCCAAATATACTTGCGCAAATGCTTCAGACGGAATTTCACCTAAATTGCTAGCAGCATAATCTGAAATAGACTGATAGATATATCCGTAATTTCTATCCCCCTCCGAATTATCATTAACTATCTCATTGATTAAATTTGCTATAATAAAATTATTGTTATGAATGAAACAAGTACTTAACCAGTCTAAATTCTGGTCCAACTCTATATCATTTACTATGGCATGACCTAATTCATGTATAATGGTGTCTGCCATATTATATCCATCATTGGTAAAATACTTGTTTATTCGTACATAAATGAATCTGTCATGTACACCGGATGTTGTAACTAATTTTTGTGAGGAATTGGTCATCCCCATCGTATTATCTTGGGCGGTGTAAAAACCTAAAACAATAGGGTGATGAAAATTATTCAACAATTTTTTGAAATCCTCTGGTAAACTATCTAATAAATCTTTATCAACATAAGCTCCTTCACAATAATTAACAGTGTTAATACAGAAATTAAATTCTTGTCCATTCCATGTAAAGGAATGTAGGGTATCAGGAATTTCACCAGACGGTACATCATAGAAAAGCTTATATGAATAGGCCAAATTTACTTCATATCTTCCTGTTTCTTTATTAAATGCTGACTGGAAACTATGCTCAAAGCATTTTATTATGAACATTTCATTTGCAGATAATATTCCATTGTCGTCGTAAATGAAGTCAGGCGTATGGTATAACTGTTCCGCCAATTGATTGTATGCTTGTTCATAGTCAATATCAGCATCAGATGATAAATCTGGACTGCTAGCAAAAGCAGTGCTTGAAAAAAATCCAATTGTCAAGGTACAAATAATAAGTGCTGCAAAAAATCTAAAGTTTTTCATAATAATCTCTCCTTTTAAAATAATTATTTTAATATATATGTCAACACCCTAAAGGTGAAAAATAAAGGAATTTTATATAAAATAAGAATAAACTTATGTAACTATATTATACCAAAATTTACATAAAAAGTCAACAAAACTTGAAAAAATAAAAAATAGATAGTAAAATAATTATTATAAATAAGTATAATAAAAAATAGGAGTAAAGATACTTATAACATTGTGAATTAAATTTATGTAAAATTAGTAAAAGAAAGGAAATTTAAAATGAAAGAAATAGTAATCGCATCAGGTAATAAAGGGAAAATAGAAGAAGCAGGAGAAATATTAAAAGAATATAAAATAATTTCAATGAAAGAACTTGGAATAGATATAGATGTTGAGGAAAATCAAAATACATTTAAAGGAAATGCTATAAAAAAAGCAGAAACAATAGCAGAAATGCTTGATGGAAAATTATGCATTGCTGATGATTCTGGAATAGAAATAGAATATTTAGATGGTTTTCCAGGAGTGAATACTAAAAGATGGCATAAAGGAACAGATAGAGAAAGAAATTTAGCAATAATAGACAAGCTAAAAGGAGTTCCAAAGGAAAAAAGAAAAATAAAATTTATTACTGCAATAGCATTATCAGATGGAAAAAATACAATTTGTGAAATTGGAAAAATAGAGGGTTTTGTAGCAGAAAAAATAAGAGGAGAAAATGGATTTGGATTTGATGAAATATTTGAATTAGAAAATGGTAAAACATTAGCAGAAATTTCACAAGAAGAAAAAAATGAAATAAGTGCAAGAAGAATTGCACTAGAAAATTTAAGAAAAAAATTAATCGAAAAATGCAATCTATTTCTTTAATACTTGACATATACATATAAGTTAATATAAAATAAAAATAAAAAAGGAGAAAATATTCATGCAAACTGTAAAACCGTTGGGAGAGTACACACACACACACACACACATGTAATCAATTAAAAGAAAAAAATAATAAAAAAACTTATGTTACAATTATTTTAGTTACTATTTTAGTAATAATTTCTATTATTACAAGAATACCAAAAGAAGATGAATTATATAATAATTTTGATGCAACATTGCATACTTTACTTACAATGAAATGTTATGATGAAACACCAATATCTATTCACAAATTTTTACCAATTGTAAGTTTAGGAAATGAGGAAGATAAAAATATACCATGGGGATCATGTGTACCAGACGAAAATGGAAATTATTATTACACATCCTTTTCTCCAGCAGGTTTTGTATTACCATATTTATTTATAAAAATATTTCATTTACCAACTAATGTATATAGTTTATATGCGTTTAATTGTATCTTATGTATTAGTACATTAATATTAATAACAATAATATTTTGTAAAATATTTTCGAAGTATATTAATAAAGAGCTAATAATTTTATGTACAGCATTAATTTATCTATTTCAAATGGAAATAATGCATTCACAGGGTGTAATTTACTGGGTTCAATCTGTAATGCAATTATTAATTGCATTACAATTTTTACTGTTTATGAATTATAAAAACAAAAAAGCTAAAATTGCATTTTATTTTATGTGCTTAATTATGCCTTATGTTGAATGGACAGGATATGTTAGTAATGTTATATTTGCATTAATATTATTTATAAAACAAATTACTAAAGATAAAAAATTAACTCTAAAATGTTTTATTGCTCCATTCATAATAGGAATATTAACAATATTATCATTTGGAATATTTTCAGCACATTTTTTATTAAATTTAAATTTAAAGAATTATATAACAGCATTAAAAAATAGATTTTTTGCAAGAAATTTAACATCTAGTAATGGAAAATTAACAAATCTTTTAAAAGGATATTTTATATCATATAAATATATGATAGGCTTATGCACAATATTACTAATAACAATAATAAGTGTAAAAAAATATAGAGAAACTTGTTGGAAAATAATAAAAGAAAATAAGTATGTGTTAATTTTCTTTATAGGAATTTTAATAGAAAATATTATAATGTTACAACATGCTACACAATATACATTTGACAGATTAAAATTCGTATATATATTAATTACAGTATTTTTTATTATATTATCAACTATTAATTTGTGTAATAAAGAAAATAAATTTTTTATAAATTTCATAATATTAACATTAATACTAATTTCAGTTTTAAATATAAGAAATTACAAGATTGGATATGGAAATTATATTAAGAAAAATAATTGGGAAAATCAAAATAAAATATTAGCTACATATATAAAAGAAAATTTTAATTATTCTAATAGTATAATGTGTAACGGTAAAAATGTAAGAGGATACTTAAATTTACTTTTTGAAAGAGGAATTTATGAAGGAAAAAACTATAAATCTGCAGAAAAAATAACAATAGACCATCATAAACAATATTTAGTATATATAAATGTAAATGATATATCTAAAATAGATAAAGTTATTATTAAAGATGTAAATAATAATTTAGAATATAATGTATATGTGAAAGATGGACAATTAATCAAAACTTTAAAATAAAAGAATTACAATTAATGATATGTATGGTATGTTCGCTACGAATAAAACGCCTCCTTGCTGTCGGCTCGCGAGCTCCCTTCAAACTGCGCATCGGTATTTCATATAATAGGAAAGTAATACTTTCCTATTATAAAATAATCTCATTGTACAGAGATTTTCGTCGAAAATTTCGCACCAGAACAAATTTACGGAATGCTTTACAATTTGAATTATTATACTAATTCAAATTGCTATTTATAATAAAATACTACAAAGTTATTAGCATTCCGATTTGTTCTTCTTTGCTTACATATCCATAATATCATTAATTTATGTATAGTAATATATAATTTCAATTTACAATTATAAAAATTAGTAAAATTTTGGAAAAAGTTATTGCAAAAAGAAAAATAATATGCTAATATAATCATACTTACATGTAAGAAAAAATTAATTTCAAAAAATTCAAAAATTCAAAGTGGCAAATCTGCCAAGAAAAAATCAAAAAAATAAAGAGGTAAAAATAATGTTATCAATAGTAAAAAGTATGTCTTTGCATGGACTAAATGGATATTTAGTTGATGTACAAGTTGATGTGTCAGCAGGTATTCCAAGTTGGGAATGTGTTCGGCTTACCTGATACTAGTGTTAAAGAATCAAAGGAGAGAGTTAGAACTGCAATAAAAAATTCAGGGTATCAATTTCAGAGTAGAAAAATTGTTGTAAATCTTGCACCAGCGGATACTAAAAAAGAAGGGTCAATTTTCGATTTACCAATAGCTATAGGAATTTTAATAAATTTTGAGGAAATAAAATGTACTAATTTAAAAGATACAATATTTATTGGAGAACTTTCTTTAGATGGTAAAATAAATAGAGTAAATGGTGTATTACCAATATGTATTGAAGCAAAAAAATTAGGAATAAAAAAAGTTGTAATACCAAAAGAAAATGTAAATGAAGCAGCAATAGTTAAAGGATTAGAAATAATAGGAGCAAATAATTTAAAAGAGGTAGCTTTGTATTTGAATAATGAATTTAATATAGAACCAGAGAAAATAGATATTGAGCAAATATTTTCAACTAGTAAAAAATATGTTTTAGATTTTTCAGATGTAAAAGGACAAGAAAATATAAAAAGAGCATTAGAGGTATCTGCTGCCGGAGGACATAACTGTTTACTTGTAGGAACGCCTGGTTCAGGGAAAACAATGATGGCAAGGCGTATACCATCTATTTTACCGGATTTAACATTTGATGAGGCACTTGAAATAACAAAAATACATAGTGTTGCTGGAGTATTAACGAAAAATACATCAATAAAAACAGAAAGACCATATAGGTCTCCACATCACACCATATCTATAACCTCTTTAGTAGGAGGAGGTAGAATTCCTAAACCTGGAGAAATAAGTTTAGCTCATTATGGAGTATTATTTTTAGATGAATTACCAGAGTTTAATAAAAATACATTAGAGGTTTTAAGAGGTCCACTTGAAGACAGAACAGTTACAATCAGTAGAGTAAATGCAAGTTTAACATATCCATGTAATTTTATGCTTGTTGCATCTATGAATCCATGTCCTTGTGGATTTTATGGTTCTAAAGAAAAGGAATGTACATGTTCTAATCAAGCTATTGCAAAATATATGGGTAAAATTAGTGGTCCATTGCTAGATAGAATAGATATTCAAATAGAGGTAAGTCCAGTTAAATATGATAAACTTCAAAATGATGAAAAAATAGAAAGTTCCCAAGAAATAAAAGAAAGGGTTAATAAAGCTAGAAAAATACAAATAGAAAGATATAAAGATTATGGAATTTTTTCAAATTCTGAACTTAATCCTAAACTTATAGAAAAGTATTGTAAATTAGGTGAAAAGGAAAAGAAAATATTACAAGATGCTTTTGAAAAATTAGGATTAAGTGCAAGAGCTCATGGTAGAATTTTAAAAGTAGCAAGGACTATAGCAGATTTAGATGAAAAAGAAACGATAGAAACAAAACACATTGCAGAGGCAATACAGTATAGGAGTCTAGACAGAAAATATTGGAAAAATTGATAAGGAGGAAAACATTAAAAGGTGGATATAATAGAAATTGATGAAAATGATGAAAATTATCCAATACGATTAAAAATAACAAAGCAACATCCAAAAGTTATATATGCTTTAGGAAATATAGGTTTATTAGAAAGTAAAAATACTGTTGGAATAGTAGGTTCAAGAGATTGTTCAGAATATGGAAGAAAAGTAACAGATTTATTTTCAAGTAAATTAAGCAGGAAAGGAATTTGTATTGTAAGTGGTATGGCAAGTGGAATAGATACTCATGCACATAATAAAGCTATTGAAAATGCTGGAAAAACAATTGCGGTACTTGGAAATGGATTTGATTATATTTATCCACCTGAAAATGAATGGTTATTTCATAAAATATTAGCAAATGGAGGCTGTATAATTACAGAGAATAAAAAAGATGTAAAACCAGATTTAAGTAAATTTCCGAAAAGAAATAGAATTATAAGTGCATTATCAGATGCAATTTTAGTAGTTGAGGCACAATATAGAAGTGGAACAAGTGTTACTGTAAAATATGCTAAAGAATATAAAAAAACAGTTTTTGCAATACCAAGTAATATAGACAGTACAAAAGGAGTGGGAACAAATAGAATGATTGCAGAGGGTGCTTTATTAACCACTAAACCAGAAGAAATAATAGATAGTTTAAAAAATGCAGAATATAGTAAAGAAGAAATTCCAAATGAATATAAAAATATTTTAAATATAATTAATAATAACCCAATGAACATAAATAAAATAGCAAAAAAACTTTGTATGAAAATACAAGATATTAATGCTACTATAACAATGATGGAATTAGAAGGATATATTATAAAAAATGATAAAAATGAATATCAAAGAGGCAAATAAATGTATTTAAAACATGAAATAGGAAAGTTAGGAGAAAATATAGCTTGTAAATATTTAGAAAGCAAAGGATATAAAATTGTAGAAAGAAATTTTGAAGCAAGACAAGGAGAAATAGATATAATAGCAATAGATAACAAAGAGATTGTATTTATAGAGGTAAAAACAAGAACAAATAAAAAATATGGAAATCCTATTGAAGCAGTTGATAAAAATAAACAAAAACATTTAATAAAAACAATAGAATATTATTTACATTCAAGACATTTAGAAGATGAATTTATAAGAATTGATATTATTGAAATATACATTATTAATAACAAATATAAAATAAATCATATAAAACAAGTTATCTAAATATAAAAATTGGTAAAAATTATAAAAAAGTATTATTAAGGTATTGCATTTTGTACATTTTTTATGTTATAATAACATTTGTTAAAAAATACACACATATAGCTAGTTTGTGATAGTGCTTTATAAAAAGTAATCACAAATGCAAAAGTTATATGGAGGTAAAACTAAAAGGAGGAATTTAAAATGGCAGTAGTTGCAATGAAACAATTACTTGAAGCAGGTGTACATTTTGGACACCAAACAAGAAGATGGGATCCTAAAATGGCTGAATATATATTTCAAGCTAGAAATGGTATCCATATTATTGATTTACAAAAAACATCAAAAAAAATAGACGAGGCTTATGCGTTTATTAAAGAACAAGTAGAAGAAGGAAAAAATGTTCTATTTGTAGGTACAAAAAAACAAGCACAAGAGTGCATGAAAGAAGCAGCACAAATATGTGGAATGTACTATGTTGATCAAAGATGGTTAGGAGGAATGCTAACAAACTTTGATACAATTAAAACAAGAATTAAAAGATTAAAAGATTTAGAAGCAATGCAAGAAGATGGTACATTTGATGTATTACCAAAAAAAGAAGTAATTCTTTTAAAGAAAGAAATGGAAAAACTAGAAAAAAATCTTGGTGGAATAAAAGATATGACAGAATTACCAGGAGTTATGTTTATAGTAGACCCTAAAAAAGAAAGAATAGCTATATTAGAAGCTAGAAAATTAGGTATACCAGTTGTTGGTTTAGTTGATACTAACTGTAACCCAGAAGATGTTGACTATGCAATTCCAGGTAATGATGATGCTATTCGTGCAGTAAAATTAATTGCACAAGTAATGGCTAATGCAGTTATTGAAGGAAAACAAGGTGAAACATTTGCAATAGGAGAAGAAGAAGCTTCTCAAGAAATAGAAGAAGCTACAAGCATAGAAGAAGTTGTAGCTGACGCTGAATAAAACCTATTATATAACAATAAATAAAAATTTAAGGAGGAAATTATAATGGTAACAGCAAGTGTTGTAAAAGAGTTAAGAGAAAAAACAGGTGCAGGTATGATGGACTGCAAAAAAGTTTTAACAGAAACTGATGGAAATATAGAAAAAGCTATTGAATTATTAAGAGAAAGAGGAATTGCAAAAGCAACAAAAAAATCTGATAGAATAGCTGCAGATGGAATTGTTGAAGCTTATGTTTCAGAAGACAGTAAAATTGGAGCTATTGTTGAAGTTAATTCAGAAACAGATTTCGTTGCTAAAAACGAAGAATTCAAAACATTTGTATCTGATATAGCAAAACAAATAGTAAAAGAAAATCCTAAAACAGTAGAAGAATTATTAGCTCAAAAATCAATTAATGATTCTACAAAAACAGTTCAAGAAGTATTAACAGAAAAAATAGCAACAATAGGAGAAAACATGAGTATTAGAAGATTCGAAAGATTCGAAACTACAGGACTTGTAGAAAAATATATTCATGGAGACGGAAAAATTGGTGTTTTAGTAGAATTAGAAAATGGAAATGCAGAACTTGCAAAAGATATTTGTATGCAAATAGCAGCTGCAAAACCAGAATTTTTAGATAGAAATTCAGTACCAGCAGAAAGAGTAGATAAAGAAATGGAAATACTAAAAGCACAAGCTATGAATGAAGGAAAACCAGCAGAAATAGCTGAAA
>CANPWI010000032.1 GCA_947584125.1 uncultured Clostridia bacterium | reverse complement strand
GCTGCTAAAAAATTTGGTGTTAGTAAAAGTACCGTACATAAAGATGTAAGTGAAAGATTATCCAAGATTAATCCTGCTTTAGCAGTTGAGGTAAGAAAAATTCTAGATGAAAATAAAGCAGAAAGACACATTAGAGGAGGAATGGCAACAAAAATGAAATATACAAACCAAAAGAGAAATATTAGTTGAAAACTATTGACTTTTATTAATAATATAGTAAAATGTGGGGTCTAAAAAATTAGATCCCATATTTTCATAAAGAGAGGTTCTGATATAAAATTATAACTCCATACACCTATTTACAATTTTCGACATAAAATAATATAGACCTGATGTGTAAATGAGGTGAGAAAGTGAAAAAAATAAAAAAAGGAGATATAGTTGCTAGAATATCTTATGGTAAAGATATTTTATTTGAAGTTCAAAATTTTATAGAAATAAAACAAAGAAAACAGGCAATATTAAAGGGAATAACTGTTAGAATAGAAGCTAATGCACCTATAGAGGATTTAGAAAAAGTAGAAAAAGAACTTGTTGTACGAAATTTAAGAAGCTTAGAAAGTAGACTAGAGGATAGAATAAAGAAAACTGTAAGTAAAGAGCCTAAAAGATTTAATATATTTAATAAAAATATATATGGAGAAGATGGTATTAGGGTAAAAACTGGTGTTATTCTTCATTTAGATGGAGATAGAAAATATAGTGAAAAATCAGCTAGATATTATAGAAGTGTAGGTCTAAATGCAGTTGTAAAAAATATTCCAGAAAATAAACAAGCTATAATGGTGCAAAGTCTTTTGCAAAAATATAATCCAGACATATTAGTTATTACTCGGACATGATGGAATGATTAAAAATGGAATGAAATACAATGATATATATAATTACAGAAATTCAAGACATTTTGTAAATACAGTTATAGAAGCTAGAAAATGGGCAGAAAATAAAAAAGATTTGGTTATATTTGCAGGAGCGTGTCAAAGCTTTTTTGAAGCAATAATGGAATCAGGAGCAAATTTTGCCTCATCACCTGGTAGAATATTAATAGATTTTATGGATCCATTAGTAGTTGCTGAAAAAATAGCGACTACTGAAGAAAATAAATATATAACTACAAATGATATTAAAGATGATATAAGAGATGGAAAACAAGCAGTGGATGGAACTGGTGCAAGAGGTAAAAAAGTCATATTTAATCAAATGTAATTTATATGTAACAAAATTGTAACGAAATTGTAATAAAACACACAAAAGTATTGAAAATACTGAACAAAAGGCACATTTGTATGCCTTTTGTTTTTTGACATTTTCTGACACGAATGGTATAATTTAGCTAATTTAAGGGAGTAGGTGATCTAATGATTTGCAAAGATGATATTATGAATTTACATACAGATATTGAGGCAAAAATTGGACAAAAGATAATTGTAAAAGGTACATTAGGAAGAAATAAAATGTTTGAAAAAGAAGCTACAATAGAAAAAACTTACCCAAATTTATTTGTAGTAAAATATGAAGAAAATAATAGAAATGTAACATATAGTTACACAGATGTATTAACAAGAACAGTTGAGGTACAAGTTTTAAATGGAGAAGAATATAGTCCATTAATTCCACCAGCTGTTACAACAAAATGTTAATAAAAAAATAAATTAAATTTTAATATGTTTCATACAAAAAAAAATTCCTATTTTAGGAATTTTTTTTTATGTCCTTAAATATACATTAACCATAAGAAAAATAATATGCAATTTTAGAAATGGACAGATTAAATTGCAAAATTAGGGAGGAATATTATGGAAAATGTAGATGTTACTAAGGAAAATTTATGTATTAATAAAATTGTAGGGCAAAAAAATGAAAGCTTTTTTGTGGAGGATGACACAATAATACCAGATATAAAACCAGATATATTAAATGCAATAAGTACAAATGGAAATGTATGCGTATATAAAAAAGAGGTTTTAGATGGAAAAATAAGAATAGATGGTACAGTTAATGTGTATGTAATGTATTTAGCAGATTCGGATTCAGATACAATAAGGGGAGTAAATACTAATATTGATTTTACACATATATTAGATATTGAAAGTTGTAAAAGCGATATGAATTTAGATGAAAAAATATCAATAAAAACTATAGAATGTAAAGTATTAAATGGAAGAAAGATAAATGTAAAAGTTGGTCTGGAATTAGAAACTACTATATATTCAGAAGATAATATTGAGATTATAACAGGGGTAAATAATATAGAAAATATACAAATGCTTAATCAACAGCTTACAATTAATTCATTATTAGGTACAGGAAATAGCAAAGCTTATGCAAAAGACACAATTTTAATAGACGATACAGATAACTTAGCAGAAATATTAAAATGTAATTTGGATATTGTTAATAAAGATATAAAAATAAGTTATAACAAAATACTTGCAAAAGCAGATGTAAATATACAAATGTTATACTTAACAGAAGAAAATAGGCTAAAAACTAAAGATTGTATGATTCCAGTTATGGGATTTATAGATATGCCTAATATTTCTGAAGATAATGTTTGTGATATAGATTATTCTTTATCAAATATGGTAATAAAACCAAATCAAGCATCAGAACATTCAATTTATATAGAAGCTGAAGTTAGTTTATCAGCTAAAGTATATGAAAATAGAAACATAGACATTATACAAGATTTATATTGCCCTACTAATGATTTGAAATTTAAGAAAAAAGAAGTAAAGACAATGCTAGATAAAAATAATATAAAAGAAACATGTAATATTAGGCAAAAAGTATCAGTACCTGAAATAGGGTCACATCAGCTTTATAATGTAGACTTAAGAACTGTGATAAATAATACAAATATTATGAATAATAAAGTAATGTATGAAGGAGAAATAGAGCTTAATTTTGTATTTGGTTCAGATAATATTTCAGGAATAGATACAAAAATGCAAAAAATACCATTTGATTTTACAGTTGAAATAGATAATCTTAAAAAAGATAATAAATTAAGTACAAATATTGAGGTAACAATGCAAGATTTTATATTAATAGGAGATGGAAATATAGATACAAAAATAGATTTACTATTTGATATAGGAATGTATAACACAGCAAATATAAATGTTATAGATGAAATTACATCTGAAGATAATATAAAAAATAATCCATATAGTATGACAATTTATTTTGTGAAAAAGGAAGATACATTATGGAATATAGCAAAAAGATTCAAAAGTACAAAAGAAGATATAATGAGGATAAATGAAATTGATGATGAAAGTAAAATAACTCGGAGGTCAACAACTATTTATTCCAAAGTATGTAAACACAAGATTTGGAAATAATGCATAAGATAATATAGGTGAGTTATAATGGATAAAATTTTTTCCAGAAAAAGAATTAAAATACCAGAATTTAGGGGTAGTCATAAGAAATATGTAAAAAAGATTTACAAAACATTAATTATTCTTATGATTGCTTCTTTTATTATAATTAGAGTATTAAATTCAACTACACCAATATTTGAAAAATTATGTTCAGATAGAGCAATAAGTTTAGCAACAATAATTTCAAATGAACAAGCAACAGAGGTTATGAAAGATTATGAATATGATGATATAATTACAATTCATAAAGATGGAGAAGATAATATTACAATGATAGAAAGTAATATTATTACAATAAACAAAATAATTTCAGATGTGGCAATAAAAATTCAAGAACAAATAAATGAAAATGAAGAAGACGATATAGGAATTAGATTAGGTAGTTTTACTGGAAGCAAATTATTATCAGGTAGAGGACCAAAAGTTCCAGTAAAAATTGTAGTTATAGGAAATGTTGAAACTAATTTTGAAAGTGAATTTAAAGAAGCGGGGATAAATCAAACATTACATAGAGTTTATTTAGATGTTAAGTGTGAGGTAGCTATATTAACGCCTATAAAAACAATGACAGAAACCATTAAAAATCAAGTAGTACTTGCTGAAAATATAATAGTTGGAAAAATACCACAAACATATTACAACTTAAAAGGATTAGAAGACAAAAGTCAAGCATTAGAGGTTATGGAGTAAAAAAGTGATTGAAAGGTATTGATAAATTGAAAAAAAAGTGATAAAATATAAAAACATAAAGCCGATAAAAAAGCAAAGTAAAATAAGAAGAAAATTACTAAAAGAGAAAATAGGTTAAAAGCTGAGAGCCTATTAGTAATACTTATTTGAAATTTCACTTTTTTGGTTCTTTTTTGAAATTACAGTAGGAAAAGACGGTAGCAACGATATAGCTTAAATGAGGTTAGTAATAAACTAATAAAATTAGGTGGTACCACGAGATAGTTCGTCCTATAGTGAACTATACTCGTGTTTTTTATCTTATAGAAAATTTTTATAAGATAAATATTACTAACAACAAATATCTAACTAAAAGGAGGATTATATGAAAGAGAAAATTAAAGCAATTAGAGAAAATGCTATAAAGCAAATTGAAGAACTAAAGGATTTAACTAAACTTAATGAAATGAGAATTAAATACTTAGGAAAAAAAGGAGAATTAACAGCACTATTAAGAGGTATGGGAGGATTAACTAAGGAAGAAAGACCAATTATAGGAAGTTTAGTAAATGAATTAAGAGATAAATTAGAAGAAAAAATTAAAGAAAAAGAAGAAGAACTAAAAAACAAAGAATTAATGGCAAAATTAGAAAAAGAAAATATAGATATTACAATGCCAAGTAAGAAAATTGAAATAGGTTCAGCACATCCAATTACACAAATAATAAATGAGGTAGAAGAAATATTTTTAGGAATGGGATATGAAATTGCAGATGGACCAGAAATAGAAAAAACATTTTATAACTTTGACCAATTAAATGCACCAGCAGACCATCCATCAAGAGATTTACAAGATACATTTTATATAACAGATGATATAATACTTAGAACACAAACCTCTCCAGTACAAGCAAGAGTAATGGAAAAACAAAAGCCACCAATAAAAATAATATGTCCAGGAACAGTGTATAGGTCAGATACTGTAGATGCTACACATTCACCAGTATTTCATCAAATTGAGGGATTAGTTGTAGATAAAAACATATCAATGTCAGATTTAAAAGGAACATTAGAAATATTTGCAAAAAAATGTTTAGGAGAAAATACAAAAATAAGATTTAGACCACATCATTTTCCATTCACAGAACCATCAGCAGAAGCAGATGTATCATGTTTCGTATGTGGAGGAAAAGGATGTAGAGTTTGTAAAAATGAAGGTTGGATAGAGCTTTTAGGTTGTGGAATGGTACATCCAAATGTATTAAGAAATTGTAATATAGATCCAAAAGAATATTCTGGATTTGCATTTGGCTTTGGAGTAGAAAGAATAGCAATGGCAAAATTCGGAATAGATGATTTAAGATTGTTATATGAAAATGATGTTAGATTTTTAAAACAATTTTAGATTAAAAGAATAAAATTAGAAAGGAAGAATTAAATGAAAACAAGTATAGAGTGGTTAAAAGAATATTCAGATATTGATGTTAGTGCTAAAGAACTTGGAGATATTTTAACAATGACAGGCACTAAAGTTGAAACTATTGAATCTAAGGGTGAAGATATAAAAAATGTTGTAGTAGGTAAAATTTTAGAAATAGAAAAACATCCTGATGCAGATAAATTAATCGTTACAAAAGTAGATGTAGGTACAGAGGTTCTTCAAATTGTAACAGGGGCAAATAATGTAAAAGTAGGAGATATAGTACCTGTTGCTAAAGATGGAGCAAGTCTTCCAGGAGGAGTTAAAATAAAAACTGGAAAATTGCGTGGTGTGGAGTCTTGTGGTATGATGTGTTCTATTGGAGAATTAAATTTAACAAAAGAAGAATATCCAGAACAAATAGAACATGGAATAATGATATTACCAAAAGAATATGAAAATAAATTAGGAGAAGACATAGTTGATGTTCTTGATTTAAAAGAAACAATTATAGATTTTGAAATTACTCCTAATAGACCAGATTGTTTAGGAACAGAAGGAATTGGAAGGGAAACTGCAATTTCATTAGGGAAGGAATTTAAAAATCCTAGAAAAAATATAGACGAGATGATAGTAGAAGATAAAGATGAAATTGAAGGTTTAAAAGTAGATGTAGTAGCAACAGATTTATGTTATAGATATATTGCAAGGGTTGTTAAAGATGTAAAAATTGGACCATCTCCAAAATGGATGGTAAAAAGATTAAAAGCTTGTGGAATTAGGAGTATAAACAATATAGTTGATATTACAAATTATGTTATGTTAGAAATGGGTCAACCAATGCATGCCTTTGATATTGAAAGTATTGAAGGAAAACATATAATTGTAAGAAGAGCAGTAGACGGAGAAAAAATTACAACTCTTGATGATGAAGAAAGAAATTTAGATTCAGACACATTAGTTATAGCAGATGATAAAAAATCAGTTGCAATAGCAGGTGTTATGGGAGGACAAAATTCAGAAATTGAAGATACAACAAAAGTAGTAGTTTTTGAAGCAGCTGTTTTTGATAGAGGAAGTGTAAGAAGAACATCAAAAAAATTAACTTTAAGAACAGAAAGCTCATCAAGATTTGAAAAAGGTTTATCAACAGAAAATGCATTAAGAGCAGTAAATAGAGCAGTAGAACTTGTAGAACAATTAGGAGCTGGAACTGAGGTACCAGGAAAAATAGATAAATATTCTAAAAAACAAGAAGAAATAAAAATAGAATTTGATGAAGGAAGAATTAATAGATTAATAGGCCTAAACTTAAGCAAAGAGGAAATAAAAGAATATTTAGAAAAAGTAGAAATAAAAGTTGAAGGAAATACTGCTATACCACCATATTTTAGATTAGATATAGAACAAGAAGCGGATTTAGCAGAAGAGGTACTTAGATTTTATGGATATGATAAATTAGAAAGTACAAATACAGATAGCAAGGCAACTATAGGAATGAGAAATAAAATACAAAAAATAGAAAAAAATGTTAGAAACTTATTAATAAATAGTGGATTTTCAGAAATATATACTTATGGATTTTTAAATGAAAAAGACTTAGAAAAAGTAGGTAGAAAAGATTTAATAGAAAGCTCTATAAGAATAATAAATCCATTAAGTGAAGATTACACAATAATGAGACAAACAACAATACCAAGTATGATGTCAATTTTGGCAACAAATAATAACTATAAAAATAAAGATGTAAAAATATTTGATATATCAAGAATATATATAAATGATAAAAATCAAATTGAAAATGGAGAAGTTCCAACAGAAACAAAAATATTAACAATAGGAATGTATGGAAAAAATGTAGATTTCTATAGTTTAAAAGGAATTGTAGAAAATGTATTAGAAACATCAAAAATTGAAAGGTATGAAATAGTAAAAGAAACAGAAAATGAAGTATATCATCCAGGAAGATGCGCATGTATAAAAGTTGGAATAGATAGTATAATAACATTTGGAGAGATACATCCAAAAATTTCATCAAACTATGGACTAAATAATGAAATATATATTGCAGAAATTAATTTAAGTAAAATAGAAAAATATGCAAGAGCAAATAAAAAATACTCTCCGATACCAAAATTCCCAGCAGTAGAAAGAGATATAGCAATAGTTGTAGATTCAAATATTCAAGTTGGTGATATAGAAAAAGTAATGATAAAACAAGCTAAAAAAATACTAGAAAAAGTTGAATTATTCGATGTATACATAGATGAAAAAATAGGAAAAGGTAAAAAAAGTGTTGCTTATGCTTTAATATTTAGAGATGAAAAAAGGACACTTACAGACGAGGATGTAAATCCAGTAATGGAGAAAATATTAAATGCACTAGAAAAAGAATATGGAGCTAAATTAAGAGAATAAATTTAAAAGTATTATTTTTTCTTATTTTATTACATATATAATATAAACAGAAAAAATAGGGGGAATAAGATTGGATAAAAAACCAATTGGAATGTTCGATTCTGGAGTTGGTGGTTTAACAGTTCTTGAAGAAATAAGAAAGATATTACCACAAGAGGATATAATATATTTAGGAGATACAAAAAGATTTCCTTATGGTTCTAAATCTAAAGAAGCAATAATTGATATATCAAAAAAGTGTACAAAATTTTTAGAAAAAGAAAATGTTAAAATGATAATAATAGCTTGTGGAACGGCAACAAGTCAAGCATTGGAAGAAATAAAAAAAGTATCTAATATTCCTGTAATAGGTATAATAGAGCCTACAGTTAATTATTTAATGGATAAAAATTACAAAAAAATAGGAATAATAGCTACAAATGGTACAATAAAAAGTGGAGAATGGGAAAGAAAATTAAAAGAAAAAATTAAAAACATAGATGTAATTAGCAAAGCCACTCCACTTTTAGCACCTATGGCAGAGCAAGGGTGGACAGAAAATGAGGTTGCAAAACAAACTATTAAAGAATATATGAAAGATTTAAAAGACATAGATACACTTATACTTGGTTGCACACATTATCCATTATTTAAAAGCTTAATACAAAATGAACTAGGAAAAGATGTTAAGTTAATAAACACAGGTGAGATGATGGCAAATTATATAAAAAAATATTTACATTGTAAAAATATACAAAATGATGAAAATAATGTAGGAAATTATCAAATTTATTTAACAGATTTAGAACAAGGTTTTATAAATGTTGCAAAAAAATTATTAAAAGACAATAACATAGAAAAAAATATAAATAAAACTTTAATATAAATTAAAATTATGGTAAAAAATATTTTTGAAAAAAAGTTAAAATATATATTCATAAAAGAAACTTGTCAACAATAAAATTTAAAGATAAAATACATTAAAAAAGAGGTAAATATGTTAGTAGAAATTATTTTAATTATTATAGGATTTGCTTTATTAATAAAAGGAGCAGATTTTTTAGTTGATGGTGCTAGTAATGTAGCAAAAAAATTTCATATTCCGGAAATAGTAGTAGGTCTTACAATAGTATCTATTGGAACATCAATGCCAGAATTAATTGTAAGTACAATGGCAGCTATTGAAGGACATTCAGACATAGCAGTAGGCAATGTTGTTGGAAGTAATATTGCTAATTTATTTTTAATATTAGGAGTATGTGCAGTTATTCATCCACTTGTATTTAAAAGGCAAACAAGACTTATAGAAAACCCAATAACATTATTTGCAACTTGTTTATTACTTTGGTTTGCAAATACAGGAATAGGAAACCAGGTAAACACTATAAATAGACAAGAAGGAACAATTTTACTTATACTTTGCATTATGTTTATTATATATAATATAGTTATGGCAAAAAAAGGAGAACAATTTGATAGAGATGAATCTTTAGTTGTAAAAGAAAATAATATATCAATAATAAAAAGTATTATTTTTATAGCAATAGGAATAGTAGCTTTAAAATTTGGAGGAGATTTAGTTGTTAATAATTCAGTAGAAATTGCAACTATGATAGGAATTAGTGAAAAACTAATAAGCTTAACAATAATAGCATTCAGCACAAGTTTACCAGAGTTAATTACATCTGTAATAGCTTCAAAAAAGGGAGAAACAGATATGGCTATTGGTAATATACTAGGTTCACAAATATTTAATATATTACTAATAATAGGAATATCAGCAGTGCTAAGTCCAATTAATTATTCAATATTGTACAATAAAGATATTTTACTATTAATAGTAGGAACAGTATTACTTGAACTATTCCCATTCATAGGAAAGAAAAATACAATGACAAGAACAAATGGTTTTGTATTTTTAATTATCTACTCAATGTATATAGCACAATTAGTTATATTTAATGCATAAATTTTAATATTTTGAACTAAATTTTTGCTTTGGAGGGAATGAATAAAAATGGATAGAGTTTGGGGAGCAAAATTAGAAGTTGATACTAATAAATTAATAAATAATATAAATGAAATTAAAAAATATATTGGAAAAAATGTAAAAATAATGCCTGTGATAAAGGATAATGCCTATGGAACATATATAAATGAAAGGTATGATATTTTAGAAAAATTAGGAATTGATATTGTAGCAGTTGCAATAGTTGATGAAGGAATTATACTTAGAGAAAAAGGGTATAAAGGTGAAATATTTATATTAAATCAACCATTAGAGCAAGAATTAGATAGTATTAGCAAATATAATTTAATAGTGGGAATAGGTTCAATAGATTTTTTAAAGAAAATTGGAAATAAAAAAGATAAATATAAAATTCATATTGAAGTAGGCACAGGAATGGGTAGAACAGGAATTAATCCAAGAAGAATAGAGGAATATTTAGAAGAAGCAAATAAATATTCTAATATAATAATAGATGGAATTTATACTCATTTTTCATGTAGTGACTGTGATGAAGAATATACAAAAAAACAAATAGAATCATTTGAAAGTGCTTTAAAGGTAGTAAAACAAAAAGTAAAAACATTAAGATATATTCATGCTTGCAACTCAGCAGGCATAATTAATTTTAAAGAAGCACACTACAATTTAGTAAGGCCAGGAATAATTTTACATGGACTTTATCCAACACAAGAATTAAAAACAAAAATAAAATTAGAGCCAACTACAAAGTTAAAATCTAAAATTGCTTTTATAAAAGAAGTTGAAAAAGGAACAAGTATAAGTTATGGAAGAAGTTATATAACAAAAGCAAAAACAAAAGTTGCAACAGTACCATTAGGATATGCAGATGGCATTAGAAGAAGCATGTCTAATATTGGAAAAGTTGTAGTTAAAGATAAAATTGTACCAATAATAGGAAAAGTATGTATGGATAGCTTTATGATAGATGTTACAAATATAGAAAATATAAATGTTGGTGATGATGTGTATATATGGGACAATAAAAATATATTTATAGAGGATGTTGCAAAAATTTATGATACAATAAGTTACGAAGTTTTGGTTTCTATATCTGAAAGAGTTATTCGAGAATTCAAATAATGGAGCTGATAATTTATGGAAAATAGTGAAAGATATGATACAGCAAAAAGAGCTGGAATTTTAGGCATATTTGGAAATATATTTTTACTTATAATAAAAGCAATAGTAGGATTTATTAGTAATAGTCAAGCAATGATTGCAGATACTGTAAATAGTGGAGCAGATATATTTGCATCACTTATGACATTTATAGGTAATAAAATAGCAAGTGAGCCAAGTGACGAAGACCATAACTTTGGACATGGAAAAGCAGAATATATATTTTCATTATTCATAAGTATATCAATGATTTTAGCATCATTTAAAGTATTATATGATGCAATAATGTCATTAATAAACAAAAACGAACTTAAATTCTCATGGTTTTTAGTTATAGTATGTGTAATAACAATAATTGTTAAATTAAGTTTATACATATATACAAAAGAAATATTAAAAAAACATAAGAACATATTAATAGAATCAAATATGAAAGACCATAGAAATGATTGTTTAGTAACAAGTGCAACACTTATTTCAATATTATTTAGCTTAAAAGGAATATATTTTGTAGATGGAATTGTTGGTATAGGAATTGCAATATGGATATGTATAACAGGTATAAAAATATTCATAGAAAGCTACAATGTTTTAATGGATATTTCAATAGATGAGGAAACAAAAGATAATATAATTCAAATAATAACAAAATACCAAGAGATTCAAAAAGTAGAAGACATATATTCAACTCCAATAGGATACAAATACATACTATCAATTACTATATATGTAGACGGAAATATGACTACCTATGAAAGTCATAAAATAGCAGATATGTTAGAAAAGGATATAGAAAAACTAGAAAAAGTTGCAAATACAATAATACATGTACACCCAATATAGAGTGTAGAAGATTAGATAAAAAGTTGAGAACAAATTTTAAAATTATACTTATAAATTAAAATTTAAAAATATTGACAATTATAATAAGTTAATGTAAAATTAAACAAAAGAAAAAAAGGAGAAAACATAAGATGAATAAAAATGCTGTAACCCTTGCGGGAGTACACACACACACACACACACACACAAGTAATCTATTAAGAGAAAATAAAATAAATAAAGAACATATAGAACTAAGTTCATTATGTATTTTTTTGATGTAAAAAATCAAAATATACTATGAGCTTAGTTTTTTATTTATTTTTCTTACATTCAAAGTTATTAAATAATATTTCGTTATTTTCAATTAATGATATGTATGGTATGTTCGCTACGAATAAAAC
>CANPWI010000031.1 GCA_947584125.1 uncultured Clostridia bacterium | reverse complement strand
TTTCTTAATGATATATACACCATTGGTGGCTCTGAATTTATAATTCCTGTCCAAGCTACTGTAACTATATCATCCTTTTCTTCATTACCACAAGATACCATAACAACTGGCACTGGGCTTAAAATAGCTTCTGGTTTTAATTGTTTTTTCACTTTAAAATACCTCCTGATTTGAAAATGAGATTCTTCTTAATTCTTTTCTAGCTTCTATTACTTTTACTGTTATTTTATCACCTATTTTATATACTGTTTTTGTTCTTTCTCCTATTAAATGTTTATGCTGTTCATCATAAATAAAATACTCATTTCCTAAATTTTCAAATCTAATTAATCCTTCAACTGTATTTTCAAGTTCTACAAATACTCCAAATTGAGTAATATTACTAATAATTCCTTCATATATTTCACCAATTTTGTTTTCCATATATTCAGCTTTTTTAATGTCTAGACTTTCTCTTTCCACTTTTTGTGCAACTTTTTCTCTTTCTGATGATGTTTTAGCATATTTTTCTGCTAATTTTGTATATTTTTCTTTAAATTTATTGTCAACATTATATCCTAAATCAATATATTCTGATATAACTCTATGAATAAATAAATCTGGATATCTTCTTATTGGTGATGTAAAATGGCAATAATATTTACTTGCTATTCCAAAGTGTCCTTTATTTTCACTTTCATAGTTTGCTACTTTTAATGTTCTTAATATTAAATTAGATACAACTTTTTCTTCTGGCTTGTCTTTTACTTTATCTATTATATCACTAAAAGCTTTTGGATGAATGTTATCCTTATTTGCCTTAATTCTATATCCAAAATTAAATAAAAATTTATTAAGTTCTGATATTTTTTCCATATCAGGAATTTCATGAACTCTATATATAAATGGAGCTTCTAACCAGTAAAATTTTTCAGCAATAGTTTCATTTGCTGTAAGCATAAATTGTTCTATTATTTCATTTGCAAATGTTGTTTCATATTTTTTAACATCAATTGCTTTACCATTTTCATCTAATATAATTTTGCTTTCTGGAATTTCTAAATTTAAATATCCGTTTTTTAATCTTCTATTTTTTAAAATTAAAGCTAGCTCTTCCATAAGCTTAAACTCATCTATATATTTTTCATATTTCTTTAATATTTTTTCATCTGAATTTTCGATAATTTTATTTACATCTGTATAAGACATTCTTTCTTTTACATTTATTATTGATTTATAAATATTATGAGATATTACCTCTCCTTTTGAGTTTATTTCCATTGTAATTGATAATACAAATCTATCTTCACCTTGATTTAAGCTACAAATTCCATTTGATAACTCAGTTGGAAGCATTGGAATAACTCTATCAAACATATATATACTTGTTCCTCTAATTATAGCTTCATTATCTAAATTACTATTTTCTTTTACATAGTAGCTAACATCTGCAATATGAACATCTAATAAATAATTACCTTCTTTTGTTTTTTCTACACATACTGCATCATCTAAATCTTTAGCATCTTCGCCATCTATTGTAAATATATTTTTATCTCTTAAATCTTTTCTATTTGGAATATCTTTTTTATCTACTTTATTTTTTAATTGTTTTGCTTCATCTATTACATACTTAGGAAATTCATAAGGTAGATTATATTCTTTTACCAAGCATAGCATGTCTACTCCTGCTTCATCTTGGTTTCCAATTATTTCTATAACTTTACCTTCTGCATTTTTTCCTTTCTCAGGAAATTTTGTAATTTGTACTACTACTTTTTGATTATTTTTTGCTTTTCCAAAATTCTTTTTTGATATAAATATATCTGTACCTAATTTTTTATCATAAGGAATTACAAAACCAAAATTTTTATTATTTACAAATGTTCCAACAACTGTTGTTTTTTCATGTTTTATAATTTTAATAATTTTTCCTTCTTCTTTTTCGTTTTCTTTTGCCTCTTTTACTATTTCGATTAGAACTTCATCTTGATTTAAAGCTCCTTTATTATTTTCCTTTGGTATAAATACTTCATCTTCCTTATTATCAATTTTTACAAAACCAAAACCTTTCTCATTAGCTCTGTATATTCCAGATAAATATTTTTTTGTTATTAATTTATATTTTCCTTTTCTATTTTTTTCTATTTTATAGTCATCTTCTAATTTTTTTATTGTTTCTTTAAATTCCTCCATTTTATCTTTTGGTACTTGAAAAATTTGAGCCATTTCTTTTATTTTCATTGGAACATATTTTTCTTCATTCATAAATTCCAATATCATTTTTTCTTTTTCCATAAACACCTCATTAAAAATGAGGCAGATTTCTGCCTCTTTATTTTATTACATATATAATTGATAATGCAACTGTTAATATTGCAAAAACAACTCCTAGTATAATAGTCCATTTTTTTAATTTACCTTTTTTAGTTCTACCTTTATTTTGGTCATAGAAATTATTTTGTGAAGAACCCATAATAGTTTCAGAAGCTCCTGCATCATCCTTAGCTTGTAATAAAGATAGTACAATTAAAGCTAGACATACTAAAACATATACAACTATTAATATATTTTTTACAATTATCATTTTAATCCTCCTATTAATCCGTTTATCTCATCCGCATTATTTTAACATATTATTTAGATAAATGCAAATATTTTTTATAATAAATCAAATATTTTTCTTTATTCTCTACTAAAATCATCAAAGTATAATGATTTTTTTGACTTCAATAGACGATTTTTTTCTTCTTTTTGATAATTTGTGATTGAAACAATCTCTAATTTAGGGTTTATTTCACATTGATACTCGTCATTTAAAATTAATAATGCATTATCTCCATTCATATATGCATTTGTAATTTCATTATCTGTATCTTTTAAATTTATCAAGTCTTCTAAGTTAACTTCTCCATTTTTTTCTAAACTAATACTTCCTATTTTTAATTCTATTTTTTCTATTAATGATTGCATTTTATACTCTGATACTCCGGCTTTTGCTTTTGACAAAATTCCATTTTCTCCTCCAAATAAGGCTAAGCTAACTCCTGCAATTATTACTAGTACTATTACTGTTATAATTATTGCTGTAAGTGTAACAGCTTTTTCTTGTTTTATCTTTTCTTTTATCATATAACTTTGCTCCCTTTATTTTTTGTTGTGTTTAATATTAGTAATAAAAATATTTATATTGGTATTATATACAAAGTTTTGTATAAATTCAATAGTTTTTACTGTATATTTTTCCTTTTTTTGAAAATAATAACCATAAATATGTAATTTAAAGAGGTTGTTTATGAGTGATTCTAATAATAAACTTTCTTCTATATGGAATCTTTTTAAGTACACTCCTAGAAAAAATTATGAGTTTAGCTTACCAGAAACTATGGAGGAAAAAGCTATTTTAGATAATCCTTATGAAAATAAGGATGAATTTTCAGAACTTAAACCATTAGAAGATACAAATAAAAAAGTAAATTTATCATTAAAACAGAATTTGGATTTTATTAAATCTTCATATAATTATTTAATTAATAGTGATATTAAAATTAGAGAATTTATTATTAATGTAAGAAATAAGCAATATAATGCTTTTATAATTTTTATTGATGGTATGGTTGAAACTATATCTATTAATCAATTTATTTTGCAAACTTTAATGCTTAAAAATAAATCTAATACTTATACTGGTAATATTGAAGAGGTAAGTTATAGTCCTTCTAAAGAAAAATTTAAACTACAAAAAAAAGAAAAACTTTCTTTATCAGACTATATTTCACAAGCTTTAATTCCTCAAGCAGATGTTAAAGAAATTAATATTTTTTCAGAAATAATTGATAGTGTAAATTCAGGAGGTTGTGCATTATTTGTTGATACTATTGATAAAGCTTTTGTTGTTGATACAAAAGGTTTTGAAAAAAGAAGCATAGCTCCTCCTCAAAATGAATTAGTTATTCGTGGTCCTCAAGAAGCATTTATTGAAAATATTCGTACTAATACATCTTTAATTCGTAGAGGTGTAAATAATGAAAATTTAGTTATAGAAAATATTAATGTTGGTACTGTTTCTAAAACAAAATGTGCAATTTGTTATATAAAGGATATTGCAAATGATGATTTAGTTGCAGAGGTTAAATATAGAATAAATAATTTGAGTATTGATTATTTATTATCATCTGGTCATTTAGAACAGTTAATATCAGATAATCCTAGTTCTAGTCTTCCTCAAGTATTATCAACTGAAAGACCAGATACTAGTATTACTTATCTTTTAGAAGGTAGAGTTGTTGTTTTAATAAATGGCAGTCCCTATGCTCTTGTTATGCCTGCTAATATTTTTGATTTTTTAACCTCTATTGAGGATACTAATTTAAATTATAAATTTGCTAATTTACTGAAATTTTTGCGTGTTTTAGCTTCATTTATAACACTATTTTTACCTGGAATTTATATTGCAATTACTACATTTCATCAAGAGTTATTACCAACTGAACTATTATTTTCAATTACATCTGCAAGAAGTGGAGTTCCTTTTCCTATAATTGTGGAAATATTTTTAATGGAAATTTCTTTTGAATTAATTAGAGAAGCAGGTCTTAGAGTTCCTGCATCTATTGGTAGTACCATTGGTATTATAGGTGCTATTGTTTTAGGTGAAGCATCTGTAAGTGCAAATTTAGTTAGTCCTATTTTAATTATTATTGTTGCAGTTACTGGTATTTCTTCTTTTGCAATACCTAACTTTTCTTTAAGTTTTCACTTTAGGATAACAAGGTTTATTTATACAATTCTTGGTGCAACATCTGGATTTTTAGGAATTTCTTTAGGTATTTTTGTGTATATTGGTCTTTTATGCTCTTTAAAATCTTTTGGAGTTTCTTACCTTACACCTTATGTACCTCTTACAAAAATTGTTAATACTGGTTATTTTTCTAATCCTATTTGGAAAAGAGAAAAAAGAACAGATACTTTGAACACTAAAAGACTTCATAAACAAGAACATATTAGTATGAAGTGGAGACAAGGAGGTAATATTGATGAACAAAATTAGAATAGGTGCTATTGAAGCTGTATGTATAATTTGTATAATTACTTTATCTAATATTTTACTTGCTGGCCCTCAAATTATTCTTCGTTCTACTGGTTCTTCTGCACTTTTAAATACTTTTTTTATTAGTTTACTTGCTTTTATAGTTTTTTATATTATTTATTTACTTTTTAAAAATTTTAAAAATTCAGATATATTAGATATTAGTTCTTTTTTAGCTGGTAATTGGTTAAAAGTTTTACTTGGTATAAGCATTATATTATTTTTATTATTATATGCAAGTACAAATTATAGAGATATGGCAGAAAATTTGAAAATTATATATTTTCAAAATATAAATATTACTTATATTTTACTACTTATAATTATACCTGTTGCTATTGTAAATTGTTTTGGTTTTAATACAGTTATTAAATGTAATTTAATTATACTTCCACTTATTCTATTAACTATATTAATTATTTTTATTTTAGGTATGCCAAAATTCGTTTTACAAAATATTTTTCCTATACTTGGTAATGGTATTAAAAGTACTTTTTTAACTGGTAGTCAAAATATATCTGTTTTTGGTGGTTTAATATATTTATTTCTTATTATGCCATTATTAAAAAGAAAAGATGACTTTAAAAAAGTAAGTTTTACATCTTTAGCTGTTTCTAGTATTGCACTAACTTTATCAACTGCTTGCTTACTTTTTATTTTACCTGTTTCTATAATAACAAAAGAATCTATTCCATTTTATATAGCAATTAAACAAATATCTTTAGGTAATTTTATTGAAAGAGTTGATATACTATTTTTATTTATTTGGTTATTAACTATATTTTCTAATTTAAGTATATTAATTTCTTTTATATTATTAATTTTTAAAAAAATTACAAATATTGAAGATACAAAACCTCTAATTTTAACATTTTGCTCTATCCTTCTAGGTATTGCTTTAATTTATAAGAATGAAAATCAACTTACATTAGCTAAAGTAACAATTTATAAAAATATATTTTTAATTCTTGTACTTGGTGTAAATATTTCTATTTTAGTTTTGGCAAACATCAAGAAAAAAATTAAAGATAAAAACAAAACCATAGCAGAGGTGAATTGATGAAAAAAACTTTTTTATATTTAATTATTGCATTTTTAATTATCTTATATTCTTTACTAATAATTGAAAATGGAACTTCATATAGAAGCCTTGATAACTATGCCTACTGTATGGCACTTGGTTTTGATAAAGGAGAAAATAGCAAATTTAAAATAAGTTTTCAAATACCCATAAACTCAAGTGGTGGTTCTTCTAGCGGTAGCTCTGAACAATCTACAAGTTCTATTGTAAATTCTGTAGAATGTGAAACTATAGATTCTGGTATTAATTTAATGAATGCTTATATTAGTCAATCTATAAACCTTTCACATTGTAAAGCTATAGTTATATCAGAAGAACTTGCAAATGAAGGTATTGCAGATATTATATATACTTTGTTTAATAAAGTTGAAATTAGTTCGCAAGCTTTAGTACTAATTAGTCGTGTTGATGCAAATGAATTGCTAAACAAATCAGTTTCATCTTTAGAAACTGCCTCTGCAAGATATTTTGATACATCTATTAATTCAGCTTATACTACTGGATATGTTGATAAAATAACTCTTAGTAATTTCTTTTCAGCATTAAATGATAATTTTTGTCAACCCTTAGCAAGCTTAGCTTCTGTAAATAGTAAAAATAGTCAAACTACAACAAATTCGCGGTGCTAGTTCTTCAAAAGATTCTAGTAGTGTTGCTGGTGATTCCTCATCAAGTTCTAGCTCGTCTCATCCAGAAAATTTAGGAATTGCAGTTTTTAAAAATGATAAAATTGTTGGAGAATTAAATGGACTTGAAACTGTATGCCATCTATTAACAAAAGGTAAATTGAAAAGCTATAATTTAACAATTCCAAATCCTAAAAATGATGAAGAAACTATAGATTTGCATATTATTTTTAAGGATAAACCTAAAATAAAAGTAGATATAGTAAATGGAGCACCATACATCAAAATAGATTTAAAATTAACTGCTAGAATATTATCTTTAAATTCTAATACAAATCTTACTGTTTCAAATGAAGATGCTAAATTGTATGAAGAAGCTTGTAATTTTTTCTTAAAACAACAAATGGAAAATTATTTATATAGAACATCTAAAGAGTTAAAATCTGATATTGCAGGTTTTGGTAAATATGCAGCACATAGTTTTTTAACACAAGATGATTTTGATAGCTATAATTGGCTTGAAAATTATCAAAATAGCTTTTTTAATGTAAATATAGATACTAATATTAAATCTGGTTATTTATTAATGAATTTTTAGTGGAGGATAATATGAATTTTATTATTTTTTTAATAACTCTTTTAATTGCTTTGGAAACTATTTTTTATGGAATATATGAATTAAAAACGAAAAGAAATTATTTTGGAGGAATTTCTGTTATATGTATTTCAGTTTTTATGCTGATATTTACAAATATTATGATAGTAATAAAATAAAGAATGGAAAAATCCATTCTTTATTTTATTATATCTCTTTTTAATAAACCATTTTGTATAATTCCGCTTCCTACAAAACTATTTTCTTTATCGTATATTTTATAAATTCCTTCTGGTTTATCAAAACTTAAACATACTCCATTTAAAAACAATTTTAATTGCTTTTCGTTTAAATTTATTTGCATATTGTTATTAAAAAATTCTTCTATTGTAATTATTTTATCATTTATATTTTCCTTTTGAACTTCAAGCTCCTTAATTGTAATAGAATTTTCTATACTAAATTTTCCCACCTTTAATCTTTCAAGTTCTTTCATATATCCAACTGTACCAAGCTTTATAGCTATTTCGTCACATAAAACTCTTATATATGTTCCTTTAGATACATGCACTTTAAACACTATTTCGTCATTTTTTATATCTTCTAAATTAATATCATAAATTTCTATATCTCTTGGTTTAACATCTACCTTTTCACCTTTTCTTGCATACTCATAAAGTTTTTTTCCATTTACTTTAATTGCAGAATACATTGGTGGAGTTTGCTTTCCTTTTCCTTTAAAACTGTTCAAGGTTTTTATAACATTTTCTTTTTCTATACATATTGAAGAAATCTCTTTTTCTTCAATAATATTACCTTCTCCATCAAGAGTATCTGTTCTTACTCCTAATTTAATTGTTGCTCTATATATTTTATCATGTTCTATTAAATATTTAGAAAGCTGAGTTCCTTTTCCTAATAAAAGAGGTAATACACCAGTTGCATTTGGGTCTAAAGTTCCTGTATGGCCAACCTTTTTTACTTTTAGTATTTTTTTTACTTTTGATACCACATCATGAGAGGTATATCCTTTAGGTTTGTTTAAAATAATTATTCCATCCATTTTTTCCTCTTATTTTATAAATACATTTTTACTTGGTTTATTATCTTTTCTTTTGCATGTTCCAAACTTCCTGGTATTACACAACCTGCAGCTCTTATATGGCCTCCACCGCCAAATATCATACAAACATCTGAAACATTAACATATTCATTTGACCTTAATGATGCTTTATATCCATCTTCTACTTGTCTTAAAAATATAGATACCTCTACTCCTTCTATATCTCTTCCAATTTCAACTAGACCTTCATGATCTCCTATTTCAGCGGATACACTATTTAAGTCATCCTCTGTTATGTATGTAAATGTAATTTTATTATCTTCTAAAAATTCCATTCTATCAATTACAAGTTTTGTAAGTTCAAAATTTGTTCTAGTTTTAATTTGTAATACTTTTTTATATACCTCAGATACATTAACTCCTTTACTTAATAGTCCTGCTGTAAATTCAAATGTTTCTTGGGTTACTCCTGAATACTTAAATCCTCCTGTATCTGTTATTATTCCTGTAAGTAAGCATGTTCCAATTTCTTTTGTTATATCTATTTCTAAAAACTCAAGCACTGTAATTAATATTTGAGCATTAGCTGGAGCTGCTGGATTTACAAAATTATAATCTGCAAACATTTTATTACTTCCATGATGGTCTATTGAAATTTTAACTTTTGCATCATCAAAATAGTTTACCCATGTACTTAGTCTTTTGGTATCTGAGCAGTCTAATACTAATGCTACATCATATTCTGTAATATCACTTTCTTTTTTTATTTCATTTGCACCTGGTAAAAAGTTGAATGTTCTTGAATATTCAGGTATTATAACATCAACTTTTTTTCCCATTTGCTTTAATGCTATATAAAAAGCTAAACTACTTCCTATTGCATCTCCGTCTGGACTTTCATGTGTTAATATAACTATAGTTTCAGCTTTATTTATTTCTTCTTTAATATTATCTAATGTCATTTTTTTCCCTTTCTTTATTATTATTTATTATCTTCTTCTGGTTTTATATCTTTCATAATATCTTTTAATATTAAATCAATTTTTGCTCCATATTCCATAGAATCATCTAGTTCAAATACTAATTCTGGTGTGATTCTTAAATTAACTCTTTTTGCAATTTCTGATCTAATAAATCCTGATGCTTTTTTTAATGCAGAAATTGTGCCTTTTGTACTTTTTGCATTTAATATACTTACATATACTTTTGCGTATTTTAGGTCTGGTGTTGTTTTTACTTTTGTTACACTAATTAAACCTGTAATGTTTGGATTTTTTAAATCGTTTGAAATGATGTTGCTTAATTCTTTTTTTAATTCTTCGTCTACACGATTTAATCTGTTGTTGTTTTTTTGCATTATGCTTCTCCTTTCTGTTTGTTGGGTGGGCGGGCATGGAAACCTGCCTTTAAACATTGGGCGGGCGTGGAATCCCGCCCTACACATTTTCATTGGGTGGGCAGGCATGGAAACCTGCCCCTACATACATATATTTATTTTTTGATTTCTTCCATTACATATACTTCTAATGTGTCTTGTTCTTTTATGTCATTGAAATTTTCAATTTGGACACCACATTCATATCCTGCTGCTACTTCTTTTGCATCATCTTTGAATCTCTTTAATGATATAAGGGTTCCATCATGTATTACAACATTGTCTCTTATTACTCTTATTCCTGCATTTCTTGAGATTTTTCCACTTGTTACATAGCATCCTGCTATTGTTCCAACATTAGATACTTTGAATGTTTGTCTGATTTCTGCTGTTCCTATAACTTTTTCTTCAAATTCAGGATCTAACATTCCTTTCATTGCTGCTTCAACATCTTCTATTGCTTGATAAATAATTGAGTATTGTTTAATTTCAACCTCTTCTTTTTCTGCTTCTTCTCTTGCAAGTGTTTCTGGTCTTACATTAAATCCTATTATAATTGCATTAGATACTTTTGCAAGTGTAACATCTGTTTCTGTAATTGCACCAACATTTGCATGTATTACTTTTACTTGTACTTCATCATTAGATAATTTTTCTAATGATTGTTTTACGGCTTCAACTGAACCTTGAACATCTGCTTTTACAATTAAATTTAATGTTTTTAAATTTCCTTTTTCTATTTGATTAAATAAATCGTCTAATGTTACTTTAGATGTAGCATTTATTGATTTTTCTCTTGCTTGGCGTTTTCTTCTTTCTATTAGATGTTTTGCCATTTTTTCGTCTTTAACCTCATAGAATGTTTCTCCAGCTTCTGGTACTTCTGTTAATCCTATTACCTCAACTGGTGTAGATGGCCCAGCTTTTTTAACTCTTTTACCTTTGTAATTTGTCATAGCTCTTATTCTACCTATTGTAGAACCAACTACTATTGTATCTCCAACATCTAAAGTTCCTCTTTGTACAAGCATTGTTGCAATAGGACCTTTTGTTTTATCAAGTCTTGCTTCTATTACAGCTCCTTTAGATTGTTTATTTGGATTTGCTTTTAATTCTTGCATATCTGCTACTAATAATACCATTTCTAATAAAGTATCAATATTAGTTCTTTGTTTTGCAGATATATTAACAAATATTGTATCTCCACCCCATTCTTCTGGAACTAAATCATATTTCATTAATTCTTGTTTTACTTTTTCAGGATTTGCACCTTCAACATCTATTTTGTTAATTGCAACTATTATTGGTATTCCAGCAGCTTTAGCATGATTTATTGCTTCAACAGTTTGTGGCATAACACCATCATTTGCAGCAACTACAAGTATTGCTATATCTGTAACTTGTGCACCTCTTGCACGCATTGCAGTAAATGCTTCGTGTCCTGGAGTATCTAAAAATGTTATTTCTCTACCATTTACCTCTACTTGATATGCACCAATATGTTGTGTAATTCCTCCTGCTTCACCTTCTATAACATTTGTACTTCTTACTGCATCTAAAAGTGATGTTTTACCATGATCAACATGTCCCATTACTACTATAACAGGTGGTCTTGCTTGTAATTCTTCTTGTTTATCTTCTGATTCATCAAATAATATATCTTCTTCACTTACAACCTCTTTTTTAATTGCTGTAATTCCAAATTCTCCAGCAATTAGAAAAGCTGTGTCAAAATCTATATCATTATTTATTGTTGCCATTATTCCATAACTTAATAACTTTTTAATAACCTCTCCTGTTGTCTTTTTCATTTCTTGTGCTAAATCTTTTACTGTAATTGTTTCTGGTATTGTAATTTCTGTTAATTGGAATATTTTTTGTTTTGTTCTTTCTTCGTTTGGTCTAATATTTTTTCTTTTATTTTTTCTACCTCTTTGAGTTGTCAAGTCATAATAATCAAGCATTCCTCCATCTTGGTCATGGAACATATTAGATAAACTTTTTTCTTGTTTTAAACTTTTTAATTTATCCTCATTAAAGTCAAATTGATTTCCTTTTTTATTTCTATTATTTTTCTTTGTTTTATTTTCTTCAAATTTATTATTATTTTTTTGTTTATCAATTGATTTATTGTATTCTCTAACACTTTCTTTTTCTACAATTTCTGCAGACATAATATTTTTAATATTTTTTTCAATGCCTTTTTCATCAAGTGGTCTTCTGTTATTTCTATTGTTAAAATTATCATTTCTGTTACCAAATTGTTTGTTATAACCATTTTGATTTCTATTTTCATTGTTTCTGAAATTGTTGTTTTTGTAACCATGTTGACCATTGTTTTTGTCATTGTTTTTATTAAAATTATTTTGTCTATAATTATTATTTTGGTTTTTATTTTCATTATTCTTATAGTTATTATTATTTTTTTGAAAATTATTATGCTTTATTTCATTATTTTGATTAATTTCAGTTTTT
>CANPWI010000030.1 GCA_947584125.1 uncultured Clostridia bacterium | reverse complement strand
ATAGAGGAGGAATAGCAATGGTATTAATTAAAAATATAATGCTTTTAATAGTATTTTTAGCGGTTAGTGGTATTGGTAAGGTTATATCGGACAAGTATAGAAAAAGGGTAATTGATTTGAAAGAATTAAAAATAGCTTTAAATATGTTTGAAACAAAAATTAAATTTACATATGAGCCTATACCTAATATATTTAATCAAATTGCAGAAAATATAAATCCAAATGTTGGTATATTATTTAAAAATGCTGCTAATAAAATGAAGAAAAAATCTGCAGGAGAAGCATGGAAGGAAAGTTTAGAAGAATTTGAATCAGCAATTAATGAAGAAGATAAACAAATTTTAATGGGATTAAATAAATTACTTGGAAAAACAAATTTGGAAGGTCAGATAAGTGAAATACAATTAACAAGTAATTTTTTAAATCATCAAATAGAAAAGGCAGAAAAAGAAGAAGCTAAAAATAGAAAAATGTATAAAACGCTAGGAGTTACTATAGGACTGGCTATTGTTATTATATTGGTATAAAGGAAAGTGAGAGAATATATATGGATATTAATTTATTATTTAAAATAGCAGCAATAGGAATACTTGTAGCAGTATTACATCAAGTATTGGTAAGAGCTGGGAGAGAAGATCAAGCAATGATGACAACTCTTGCAGGACTTGTAATTGTTCTTACTATGGTAATAAAGGAAATTAGTACTTTATTTGATACTGTTAGAACTATTTTTAATTTATAGGTGATAAAAATGGAAATTGTTAAAGTTATAGGAGTTGGATTTATTGCACTGATTATAATAATATTATTAAAACAATATAGACCAGAATATACGATTTATGTTTCAATACTTGCAGGTGCTATTATACTTGTAATGATGCTTGGAAAACTATCTGCAATAATGAATTTGCTTACAAATTTATCGAATAAAATGAGTGTAAATAATAAATTTTTAGAGGTTTTAATAAAAATTACGGGAATTGCATTTTTAACAGAGTTTGCAGTAAGTATATGCAAAGATACAGGAGAAACTGCAATAGCAAGTAAAGTAGACTTAGGTGGAAAAATAATAATTATTTCTATGTCAATACCTATAATATCAGCTTTGCTTGAAACAATAATAAAAATACTACCTTAAAAATTAGGAGGAAAAGCAAAAGATGAAACATATTAGTAAAATAATATTATTACTAATATTAATATTATTTTTTTTAGATACAAAGGTGTACTCTGTAGAAGATGAAACTATGGAAGCACAAAAGGAAGCATTAGGAATATCAGAGTTTGTAGAAGAAGCGGACAAGTATACAAAAGATGTTTTTTCAGATATAGATGTAAATGACTTACTTACAGATGCCCTAAAGGGAGAAATTGATACAAAAGATATAGGAAAAAATATTTTAAATCTTTTTGGAAAAGAAATAAGAAATGCAGTAAAAGTATTAGGTACAGTTATTGTTGTAATTGTAATACATAGCATAATGAAAAGCATAAGTGATGGACTAGAAAATAAAAGTGCATCACAAATTACATATTATGTCCAATATATATTAATAGTAACATTAGTAATGAGTAATTTTTCAGATATTATTGTAATGGCAAAAGAATCTATTCAAAATTTAGTAGGATTTTCTTATACATTATTACCAATACTTATTACATTAATGATTTCTACAGGAAGCATTACATTTTCAAGTATTGCACAACCAGTATTATTATTTTTAATAACATTTATAGGAAATATAGTTGTAAATATACTTATGCCACTTATACTAATAGGAACATCACTAGGAATAATATCAAAAATTTCTGATAGAATTCAAATTGATAAAATTTCTAAATTCTTTAAATCTGGAGTAGTATGGATTTTGGGAATAGTTTTAACTCTATTTGTAGGAGTATTATCATTAGAAGGTACATTAAGTAGTAGTGTTGATGGTATTACAGCAAAAACTGCAAAAGCAGCAGTATCCAACTTTGTACCTGTTGTTGGAAAAATTTTAGGAGATGCCGTAGACTCAGTTATTGGATGTGCAACTATATTAAAAGGAGCAGTTGGTATTATTGGAGTTGTTGTAATAATTGGAATATGTGTTGTACCAATTATTAAGCTAACAGTTTTAACAATTACATACCATGCAGCATCAGCAATATGTGAGCCAATAGCTGATAGTAAAATAGTAGGTTTATTATCTCAAATGGGAGATACATTTAAAACACTACTGGCACTTTTATGTTCTGTATCAGTAATGCTTATAATTGGAGTTACATTAGTTGTTAAAATTTCTAATAGTGGTCTTATGTACAGATAAATAGAGGAGGTAAAAATGTGAAATGGATAAGTATATGGGCACAACAAATAATAGTAGCAGTTATAGTTGCAACAATTATAGAAATGATATTACCAAAAGGAAATAATAAAAAATATATAAAAACTGTAATTGGAGTTTACATACTTTTTACTATTATATTACCAGTTTTAGCAAATTCATTTAGTGAAAATTTGCAAGTAAATCTATCAGAATATGAAAAATATTTTGAAGAATCTGAAACTTATACAGAATTATCTAAAAATTTTGAAAATAGTAATAATGAAAATATAGAAAATACTTATGTTATAAGCTTAAAGCAAGATATAAAAGAAAAATTAAAAAATAAAGCTTATAGTGCAAATAAAATTCATCTTGAAGTAGAACTTGAAGATGAACAAAGATATGGGGAGATAAAAAATATGGAAATTGAGATAAGGAAAATACAACAAACAAAAGAAGAAAATAAAAATAATACTGTAAATGAGATAGGCATTAATAAAATTTCAATTGGAAATAAAACAGAAAATAAAGAAAATACAAGTAATGAAAAAAATTTAAATGAAACAGAAAAAAAAGAATTATTACAATATTTAAGTGAGGAATATGGTGTAGAACAAAAGAACATCACAATTATTTAATAGGAGGTAAATATATGGGAAAGGATAAAATAATGGAGATTATAAAAAAAAGTGATGGAAAAAATCCCAAAAAAAAGATAGAAAACCTAATTGTATTTGTAATAATTTTAATAATAACTATAGTTGCAATTAATTATATATTAGGAGGAAAAGAAAAACAAAATACAACAAACCAAACAGAAACATCTTATAAAAAACTTGCAGATACAACAAAAGAGCAAAGTACAAATTCGACACAAGGAGATGAACTAGAAAAAAAATTAGAGAATATTCTTTCAAAAATAGAAGGAGTAGGAGATGTAAATGTTTTAATTACATATTCACAAAGCAGTGAAGTAGTTGCTATGTACAATGAAAGTTCTAAAACAAGTAATACAAAAGAATCAGATGCAGAGGGAGGAACAAGAGATATTACTGAAGCAGATTCAACAAAAGAGGTTATATATACAGAAGAAAATGGAGTTAATGTACCTGTTACACAAACTGTTATAAATCCTAAAATAGAAGGAGCTTTAATTACAGCTAAAGGTGCTAATAATAGTCAAATAAAAGCAAATATAATACAAGCAGTAGAGGCAGTTACTGGACTTGCAACACATAAAGTACAAGTATTTGAGATGAATAGTTAGAAGGGAGTAAACTTATGAAAAATTTAATAAAAAAAAATCAGTTAGCTATTTTAATAATAGCACTTATGTTAGTTACAGCAGGATATTTAAATTATACATCAAATAATACTGAGGAAGAAGCAGTATATACCTCAGCATTAGATAATAGTTTAAATGTTCAAACTAATATAGGAGATGCAATGTTTGTAAACAGTGATAGTATTGAGGAAGATAATATTATAGAAACACAAAATAATACAGGGGTACAAGAAAATACAACTGAAGAAGATGTAGTAGAAACTTCATCAAAAACTAATATAAATTCAAATGAATATTTTGTTAACTCTAAACTACAAAGAGATACAATGTACTCTCAAATGATAGAAGCTTACGAAAAATTACTAGAAAATAATTCAATATCAGAAGCACAAAAAACAATAGCAACAGAAGAAATTACTAAAATAAATAATACCAAAAATGCAATAATGATTTCAGAAAATTTAATAAAAACAAAAGGATTTGAAGAATGTGTTATTTTTGTAAATGACCAAAGTATTAGCATTATTGTAAAAGGAGAAGAACTAAAAACAGAAGAAATTGCACAAATACAAAATATAGTTTCAAGAGAAATAAAAGCAGATATAGAAAATATACATATATCAAATAAGATTTAATATAAAAATAGAAAAAAAGTATTGATTAATTAGCAAGTAAATGATAAAATATAAATGAAATAAAAAAAGAATAGGAATGATGAAATGAAGATATATGATAAAGAAATATACAAAAAAGAACAAAATATTAAAAGTATAGTTTTAGTAATTGTTGTATTTTTATTAGGATTTTTTACTGGATTTGTGGTAAATAATCCAAGTAAAAAGGTAGAACAAAATCAAGTAGAAAATAATACAGTAATTGAAAATACTGTACAAAACGAGAATGAGTAATTTTATATAAATAAAAATAAATAACGGTATAATCTAGATAAGATTATACCGTTAAATGTATTGTATAAAAAAAATAGTTGTGATATACTAACAATGTAAATGTAAAAGGAGGAAAAAATGGTAAAAAATACTAAAGAAGAAAACGAACTTATAAAAAATAAATTAAAATATTTAGAATTAGACTTAAACAATATACCAGATGAAATAAAAGAATTTTATCCTATAGAATATAAGCCACCTAAGGTATATGACGAAACAAAATATAAAGTATATAGATATGTAGATATTAGACAAATACAAATATTACTTACGGATAAAAATAGACTAGATTCATTAAATGAAAGATTTAAAAGTGCAAGTACAATTTCTTCTTATTTAGAACCTGAAAATGAAGATGATATTGAAAAACATACAACTTTTTTAAAAATGTTAAGAGAAGTTGATATTAATAAAATAGATGAATTAGAAAAAGAACAAAAAGAATATTTAAAGGAAATACCATTTAAAGTTAAATATACTAACAATTATTTATGGCAAATTTTTTATGATAAATATACACAGCAGTATTTTATGTTAGTTCCAACAGAGGATAAAAACTATGAAGCTTTTTTCTATGTTCTAAAAAATAAAATTCATTCTATAAAAAATAAAAAAGCTAAAAAAATATATGTGCCAATAAGTTATTTAGATTATAATAATGAATTTTTAAAAAAGAGTGAAATTGAAGATTTAGAAAAATATTTATGGTTATTTACAAAAGAATGGCCAACAGTTTATGAGGTATATGATAAAAAAGATAATTTAAGTATACAAATAGTTGGAGAGACAAATGTTTATGAAAAAATTAAAAGTATTTATAAAATAGAGATAAATAATGAAAATGATGCAACAAAGTTTTATAAATTACTAAAAGCATTATTTATTCTTCAAACAGAGCTTCCACATAAATATAATTTTGAAACAAAAATTAGTTCAAATGGCGGATTAGAATTTTTATATAATAACAGAATAATTGAATATGAAAGTTTAACTAGAGTTATAAATGAAGAATATGAAAAAAATAAAAACGAATTAAAAGAATTAGTAAAAAACATAAATAAGGAAAAAGAAGAATTAGAAAACATAAATAAAGATACAAAAAATAAAGAAATTGAATATTTAAATAAAGAAAAACAAATTGCTACATATATGGAATGTAAAAAAAGTTTCTTGGGAAAAGTTAAATATTTCTTTAAATATAAAAAGACGAAAAAACAAGATAACGAAGAAATAAAACAAGAAAAAAAAGAATTAAAAAAGGAAAAAGAAAAAATAAAAATAGAAATAAAACAAAAAGAACAATACACTATAGAAGATTTAATAGAATTATGCAAGGAAAATGAAGAAAAAAATAAAAAAGAAAAAGATATACAACTAGATAAAAAGGCAATGAACCTAAAAAAAGAAAGTATTGAAAGAAAATTAAACAATGCAACTAAATACATTGAAGAAATAGAAAATCATAAAAAAAGTATTTTTGAATTTTGGAAATTTTGCAATAAAGACGAAATTTTAGAATTAACAGAAGGAGAAAATGAGCAAAAAGTAGAAAAAATGGAAATTCAAAAAACATTTGATTATGTAGAAGATTTTGAAGAATTTGGTAACAAAATAGATAAAATACAAAGAGAATTATTTTCAAAAAAAGAATGTGATTCAATATTTATAGCTTCAACTAATATATTAGATGATATAAATAATTTAAAAAATATAGATGACATAAATTTAGAAAATAATTTAGATATTTTGAAAAAGGAATTAAAGGAGCAAAATAAATTATCTGAACAAGAAGAGTTTGATGTTTTTGGTGCAGTAGTAGAAGATAAAACAAAGATAAAAAATTTAGGAAACAAAAAACACAGAGAAATTGCAAAAAATAAATTACAGATTTTAAATATAAAAAACAATACAAATGAAGAAGAATATAAAGAAAGTATTAAACAAATTTTAAAAGATATTCAAACAGCTTTGGAAAAAGGAAAATCAATAAATGATATAAGTTTATATGTTTCAGAAAAGGGAAAATTAAATACAAATGAATTAAAAATATTACATATAAATCCAGAAAATGCTATAGAACAAGTAAAATATAATGAAAAAATTAATTTATATCGAATAAATGTTAAAAAAGATGTAAATCTTATTGCATTATCAAACATAATGTATTATGATAATAAAAATAAAACATTACCTTTAGGTATGGATATTTCAGATGAAATATTATTAGATTTAAGCAAATTAAAATTAGAATTAAAAAGGCAAAACTTGTTTAGAATGAATCAAATTGTAAATAATGTCAATGTAAATACAAAAATAATTTGCGTTTATGAATATGACATAATAAATGAAAAGGAGAGTTGAAAATGATAAAAAAAGTAGCTATATTAGCAAATGGTGGAGATGTTTCAGGTTTTAATGCTGTTATAAGAGGAATTGTAAAAACAGCAGAAAATAATGGAGTAGAATGTTATGGTTTTATAGAGGGATATAGAGGATTATTAAATAATGAATATATAAAACTAGATACCTATAATACAGCATCTGGAATTTTGCACAAAGGAGGTTCAATTATAGGTTCATCAACAAATGCTAATGTATTTAATTACAAAGTAGAAGAAAATGGAGAAGTTGTATATAAAGATTTATCAGATGTATGTGTGGAAAATGTTAAAAAAGATGGGTTTGATTGTGTATTTACATTAGGTGGTGATGGTACACAAAAATCAGCAAGAGATTTTATGGTTAAAGGAATGAATGTAATTGGTGTTCCAAAAACAATAGACAATGATGTTGCATGTACAGAAATAACTTTCGGATATAACACAGCAGTATCAGTTGCTACAGAAGCACTTGACAGATTACACACTACAGGAGAAACACATCATAGAATAATGGTATTAGAGGTTATGGGAAGATATGCAGGTTGGATAGCATTAGAATCAGCAATAGCTGGTGGAGCGGATGTTGCATTAATTCCAGAAATTCCTTATGATATTAATAATGCTGTTGAAAAAATAAATGATAGAGTTAAAAAAGGAAAAAGATTTAGTGTTGTAGTTGTTGCAGAAGGTGCAGCTCCAAAAGATGGAACAATTACAATTGAAGGAACAAGAGATAATGGAACAGGTGTTGATAATACAAAACTTGGTGGAGTAGGACAAAGAGTAGCAAAAGAATTAGAAAATTTAACAGGATTAGAAGCAAGAAATACAACACTTGGATATATGCAAAGAGGTGGTACACCAACAGCTTATGATAGAGTATTATCTACAAAGTATGGCTCAAAAGCTATGGAACTTGCATTAGAAGGAAAATTTGGTACGCTAGCAGTTATAAAAAATGGAAAATTAGATTCAGTTTCATTAGAAGATGTTGTTGGACAAAATAAAGAAATAGGAGCTGTATCTGGAAATACAGCTGAAAGTAATATTAGAAAAGTAACAATGGATCACGATTTAGTAAGAACCGCAAGAAATATAGGTATTTGTTTAGGAGATTAAAAAAAACTTGACGATATAGATATAAAAGTAGTATAATCTGAATATATTAAATTAATATTATAAATAAAAGGAGAAATGTGAAATGGAAGGAAACAATGAAGAAAAAAAAGTAGAGGAATTTGGAATGGACTTTGCTAATGATGAACCACAAGAAAACACAACAAGTACAACAAACAAAGAAGAATTAAAAAACGAAACAGTTAATACTGTAAAACAAGTAAAGGAAACAATGAAAAATGTAAATGTAAAAGAAGAAGCAAAAGCAACAACAGGATTTGTTTCAGAAATGTTTAAAAACCCTATAGGAAAAATTAAAGAAATTGCAAATGATAGCTCAAACAAATATTTAAAAACAGCAATTATATTAATAGTTGTATGGGTAGTTGCAGTATTATTAGCATCAATCAGTTTTAAATATTTTTCATGGAAAACTTTTGGAAAAACATTATTAACTTATTTAAAGACAATGTTAGCGCCAATCGTTGGAATTATAGTAATATCTGTTATTACATTTATAATGAATAAAAAATCAAAAAAATCATTACCTACAGTTATAACAGCAGTAACAACTGCTAAAGTACCATTAATAGTTGCAAGTGTTATAAATTTATTAACATTAATAAGCTATAGTGCATCAACAATAACATCAAGAATAACAAGCTTTGCAAGTGCTATATCAATAGTATTTATGTATTTTGCAATAAAATATATTTGCGATGAAGAAGAAGAAAAAAATGCATTTAAAATATTTGCTATAATAGAAGCAATATATTTTGTTGTTGCATTACTAATATCATATTTAGGAATATATATAAGTTAAAAACACATAATTTAATATTTATCTATAAAAAACGGAATTAATATTTTCTTAGCAATTAAATGCATAGAAAGTATTAATTCCGTTTAAAAGTATACATAATACGATTGACAAAAATGTGAAAAAATGGTATTATATTAGATATTTAAAAGAATTAAGGGAGGACATTTATTGTGAAAAAAACTATAATGTCTGTTTTTATTCCTATATGTATAGCAATTATATTATTTTCTATATTAATTTGTATCGGAATATCAATAAATAATAATGATAAATATACAGACAAGCTACAAATAATTACTACAATATTTCCAACATACGATTTTACAAGGCAAATTGTAGGAGATAAAGCTTATGTAACAATGCTATTGCAACCAGCACAAGAAAGTCATTCCTACGAACCTTCTCCTCAAGACATTATAAAAATAAATGAGTCAGATTTATTTTTATATACGGGAGAAAACATGGAAACATGGGCAGATAATATTATAAAAAGTAGTAAAAATATAAATGTGTTAGATGTATCAAATGGTATAACTTTAATATCAGAAGAAGAAATAGAAAATAATAACACACTTGAACATGAAGATAGTAACGAAAATAACCATAATCATGAACATGAATATGATCCACACATATGGACAAATCCAGTATATGCAATAAAAATGTGTGAAAATATAGAAAAAAAATTAGAAGAAATTGATCCAAAGAATAAAGAATACTATAAAGAAAATGCTCAAAAATATATAGAAGAACTAAAAAAATTAAATAATGAAATAAAAGATGTTGTACAAAATGCAAAAAGGAAAAAAATAGTATCAGGAAGTAGATTTCCATTTTATTATTTTATAAAGGAATATGGATTAGAATATGAAGCTGCTTATGATTCTTGTAACAATGAAGCAGAACCAAGTGCAAAGGTAGTAGCAAATTTAGTGGATATAATAAAAAACGAAAATATTCCAGTAATTTATTATGAAGAATTAACAGAACCTATAGTAGCAAAAAGCATAAGTAATCAAACTGGTTGCAAAATGTTACTTTTACATTCTGCTCATAATGTATCCAAAGAAGATTTTGAAAATGGAATAACTTATATTCAAATAATGAAACAAAATTTAGAAAATTTAAAAGAAGGATTGAATTAAATTGAAAATTTTATCTTGTGAAAATGTGAGTATATATTATGATGATGTTAAAGCTATACAAAACATAACATTTGATGTAGATGAAGGTGAATATGTTTGTATACTTGGAGAAAATGGCTCTGGAAAAAGTACATTAATTAGAGGAATATTAGGACTTGAAAAATTAGAAAGTGGTGAAATAAAATTTTTAAATGGAACAAATAAAAATCAAATAGGATATTTACCACAACAAACTATAGTACAAAAAAATTTTCCAGCTTCAGTTTTTGAGGTAGTGTTATCAGGATTTTTAAACAATAAAGGATTTAAGCCATTTTATAATAAAAAAGAAAAAGAATTAGCTATTCAAAATATGAAAAAAGTAGAAATAGAAGATTTGAAAAATACATCATATAAAGAATTATCAGGGGGACAACAACAAAGAGTTCTACTTGCAAGAGCATTATGCTCAAGTAAAAAATTATTGGTATTAGATGAACCAATAACAGGACTTGATCCTGTTATTACAAATAAAATGTACAAGCTTATAAAAGATTTAAACAAACAAGGAATGACAATTATAATGGTTTCACATGATATTCATTTTGCAATAAAAAATGCAAGTAAAATTATACATATAAAAAATAAATTAATATTTAACGGAACTGCACAAGAATATGAAAAAAGTGATATTGGAAAAACCTTTTTAGGAGGTTGTAATCATGGCTAATTTATTTAATGATTTATTTTCTTACGAATTTATAATTAGGGCAATAATAGTTGGAGGACTTGTAGCATTATGTGCAGCACTTTTAGGAGTAAGTTTAGTTTTAAAAAGATATTCTATGATAGGTGATGGGTTATCTCATGTAGCATTTGGAGCATTATCTGTTGCTGTAGCTTGTAATTTAACACCATTATATGTTGCAATACCAGTAGTAATAATAGCAGCATTTGCACTTTTAAAAATTAGTGATAATAGTAAAATAAAATCTGATGCAGCAATAGGTCTTATTTCAACAGTTTCTATTGCAATAGGAGTAATTGTAATAGCACTATCAAAAGGAATGAACACAGATTTATATAGCTATATGTTTGGTAGTATACTTGCAATGACAGATGTAGATGTTATTTTAAGTATTGTACTATCAATATGTGTTTTAGTAATTTTTATTTTATTTTATAACAAAATTTTTGCAGTAACATTTGATGAAAATTTTACAAAAGCAACAGGAACAAAAGCAGGAGTATTTAATTTAATTTTATCAATTCTTACAGCAATAACAATTGTTATTGGAATGAGAATTATGGGAACAATGCTTATTTCTAGTTTGATAATATTTCCAAGTTTAACAGCAATGAGAGTATGTAAAACTTTTAAAACAGTAGTAATAACCTCAGGTATTGTATCAGTAATATGCTTATTTTTTGGAATAGTATTATCTTATGTATTTTCTGTGCCTACAGGTGCATGTATTGTATTAACAAATGCTATAATGTTCTTAATATTTTCAATTTTTAAAAGATAAAATATAGACATTTTTGTAGAAATATTTTAAAATATAATAGAAAATATGAAAGGAAATAAAAAGTATGCTAATAGAAAAACTTATATTTAATATGCTAGCATTTGCACTATTTGTTATAATGTTTTTTAAAATGATAAGAAAAAATGATGCAAATTATGTAACAATGTTAGCAATACAAGCAATAGGAATTGCAATTAATTTTATAGAAATTTTATTTACAATACAAATAGCATTAGCTTTGAAAATATTAATATATATATTATCAATAGTTTTACCTATTATAGTATTATTAATAGAAAAAAAAGGAATGAATTTTACTGAAATATTATATGGATTTTTAGGACTAGTTTCTTTATCCATAAACAATAATAAACAAGCTAAAAAGTTTTTTATAAAAATTATTTCAAAATATCCAAATAGCTATTTTGCACATAAAAAATTAGCAATTATATATGAAAAAGAGGGAGGCCAAAGAAGAGCTCTAGAAGAATATATAAAAGCTGTAGAAATAAAAAAAGATGATTATGAATCATGTTATAAAATTTCTGTATTATTAAATGATTTAAATAAAAAAGAAGAAGCTATTAATGTTCTAGAAGATTTACTAAAAAAACAACCTAAAAAAATAGAAGCAACAATATTACTAGGAGATATTTTATGTGAAAAAGATAGACAAAAAGAAGCTTTATCATATTATATGGATGCATTAAAATATAATCCTAATAGTTATGATTTATATTATAATATGGGAATGACTTATGTAATGTTAAATGATTTTAATAATGCAAAAATTTGTTATCAAAGAGCAGCAAATATCAATAGCTTATTATATAATGCATACTACAATTTAGGTCAAATTAGTATGATATCAGGAGATTTAGAAGAAGCTGAAAAATATTTTTCTCAATGTTTATTAGGAGAAGATGTAGAGGCAGATGGATATTATAAATTATCAAAAATATATATGTTAAATAAAGATAGGGAAAATGCAATAAAATTTATAAATATAGCAATAGAATTAGATAAAGAATA